>JAKSBB010000046.1 GCA_022361315.1 Desulfobacterales bacterium | reverse complement strand
GATCACCCGGGTATGGGGGACTTCCTGCCGGATCCTTGCCGTGGCTTCCACCCCGTTGAGATCGGGCATGGAAATATCCATCATCATGATGTCCGGCTCAAGGGAAATGGCCTTTTCAACCGCCTCCCTGCCGTTCCTGGCAATGTCCAGAACCTTGATACCTTTGTTCTCCAGGAGGGTTTTAAGCCCTTCCCGGATAATCGCATGGTCATCTGCTATAATGACTTTAAGCTGCATTCCGCTCCCAGCATATTCCCCGGGCAGATTTTCACCCCCCGAGGGGATTTCCACCCCCCGAGCGAATTTCACCCGGATAATTTTTGTCCGAGTCTATCTTGAAGCCGGCTTAAAATCAAATATAAATTTTGTTTTTGTCTTGACAAGTATCAGAAACTCCAGGTAAAAAAGCCCATCATGATGTACCTATACACAGAAACAAAATCTTATTTTAACACGCCTGCATATTGGTATCGGCATTGGTGGCAGACCCTGCACCTGATGCTGTGACCTGATTTATAATTTCCCACGCGCTGATTCTTGGGATACGGGCTGCAGCAAAGGGCTGCGGCCTTTTTTATTGCCCTTATATTTGAATGTTGATAAAACCTCCATCGGGGGAAAACATGGTGATTGTAAAGGAGGTCATTCCGGTGACAAAACCCTATAAACTTGTCAGCCGGGAGTTCCGGAAAGAGAACACCCGGGTTAAAGTAGGCAATGCGATTTTCGGCGACGGCAGTCTGCCCGTGATCGCCGGGCCCTGTGCCGTGGAGAGCGAAGCCCAGGTGATGGCCATTGCCACGGCCGTCAGAGAGGCCGGCGCCACCGTGTTCAGGGGCGGCGCATTCAAGCCCAGAACCTCCCCCTATTCCTTCCAGGGACTGGGCGAAGAGGGTCTGAAACTCCTGGCCAAGGTCCGGGAGGAAACCGGGCTGCCCGTGGTCACCGAGGTTATGGATGTTGAAAACTTCGACCTGGTGGAGGCCTACGCGGACATTGTCCAAATCGGCACCCGGAACATGCAAAACTTTTCCCTGCTCCGCCGCGCCGGAAAATCCCACCGCCCCGTAATCCTGAAACGGGGCATGTCCGCCATGCTCCAGGAATGGCTCATGGCGGCGGAATATATTATGGAGGAGGGCAACACCAAGGTTATCCTCTGTGAAAGGGGTGTCAGAACCTTTGTCCGCCACAGCAGAAACACCCTGGACCTTTCCGTGGTGCCGGCGGTCAAAAAAGAAAGCCACCTGCCCATCATCGTTGATCCCAGCCATGCCGCAGGTGTCCGTGATCAGATCATCCCCCTGGCCCAGGCAACCGCTGCCCTTGGGGCGGACGGGGTGATGATCGAAGTCCACAACCGACCGGAAGAGGCCCTGAGCGACGGTGCCCAGTCCCTGTATCCCGAACAGTTCACGGATCTCATGAAAAAAATGAATGCCATCCACGGTATTGCATCCCAACCCGCCCCAAACATATAAGGAAAATCCCTATGAAAACCATTGAGATGAAAACCTTTGAGGTAAACGGCCGCCAGGGCAATTCCCTGATCCATGTGGGAGACACCCTTGCCAATGTGAGCACCCATCTTCCGGATGGGACACTCCCCGTAATTATCACGGACGAAAATATCAAAAGGCTGTACGGCCACAAGTTTCCCAAAGGACCCGTGATCACCATCGGCACCGGGGAAAAGAACAAAACCCTTGCCACGGTGGAGAACATCCTGAGAGAACTGGTACGCCTGGGGTGTGACCGGTCCAGTTTTATTCTGGGTATCGGGGGAGGGATTGTCTGTGACATTGTGGGATTTGCCGCATCTATCTTTCTGCGTGGGGTGAGGTTCGGTTTTGTATCCACCTCCCTGCTATCCCAAGTGGATGCCAGCGTGGGGGGTAAAAACGGGGTCAACCTGGATGCCTTTAAAAATATGGTGGGGGTATTCAACCAGCCGGAATTTGTGATCTGTGATATCGATATGCTGACCACCCTTCCAGAAGCGGAAATCTCAAACGGCCTGGCAGAGATCGTCAAACACGGACTGATCAAAGATATCCAGCTGCTGGACTTCATTGACGCCAATCGGGACAAGGCCCTGAGCCTGGACCGGGATACGGTGTTCCGCCTGGTGGCGGACTCTGTGGACATCAAATCCAGGGTGGTTCAGGCCGATGAGCGGGAAGCCGGTGAACGGCGGAAACTCAACTTCGGCCATACCATCGGCCATGCCATAGAAAAACTGGACCAGTCCGGGCACGGCAGGGCCGTGGCCGCAGGGATGGTGGCCGCCGCAAGGTTCTCGGAAAAGAAAGGCTTTCTCACCGGGGATGCCGTCTCCCGTATCACCGATCTTCTCTCCGGCCTTAACCTGCCTGTGTCGATTCAATTTCCGGTGGATGATATCATTGCCGCGGCTTCCCGGGACAAAAAGAAGATGGGCAAGGATGTCTTCTTTGTCTTTCTGGAACGCCTGGGCTGTGCCAGGGTGGAAAAGATTTCATACGATGAAATGAACGATTTTATCCGCAACGACCTTTATTCCTGAAGGCTAAGGGCGGGGACATTAAAGAATATTCAGTTCCCGCCCCCGGACCACGGCTCTGGATCTGCTGTTTACGTTGAGTTTACGGTAAATACTTTTGAGATGCTGCTTTACCGTTGCCGGTGAGATCATCAGCTCACCGGCAATTTCCTTTACGGCAAGTCCTTTGTTCAGCTCTGACAAGACCTCGATCTCACGTTTGGTAAGCGGATCCACAAGGTCCCCCGCAAATCGGAAAGGATCAGCCGTCTTTTTCATCAACCAGCGCTCCATGGCCTTTGTTTCACTTTGAAAATCCACCAGAAGAGATACGAGGAATTCTTCCGATAACCGCTCTCTTGCTGAGCCATACCGGATTTTTGCATCCCCTTTGGCCAACATTCGGGATATCAGTGCCTCCATGGGGCGGCCCAGATTAAGGAAAACCCGTCGATGGCCTTGGGGCTTTGCCAGATAAACGGAACGGAACAGACAGGATTCTGCTGCGGAGAAATCTCCCAAAGCGTCAAGCGCCAACGCCTTTAGATTCAAAATCGTGATAAGCCTGCCGTTACGTCTGCCTTTTTCCGCCCCCACGGCAAGTTCGGTAAGTTTAGCCAACGCCCTTTTTGAATCTCCTTTTGCCAGCCAGAGATGCGCCCTTGCGATGCCTTCAAGCTCAGAGGCCCGTGAAAGATCTTTGGCCCATTGGGATGCGGCTTTCAGATCTCCGATGGCGATGTTGAGATGAACCTGGGACGCATTCAGCACCAGCCGGCACTCTTCAAGTATCGGAATTCTGTCACTCACCCGTCCGGCTTTATCCAAGGTTTCAAGGGTATCTTCGTAATTCCCCAGCCCGTAATGGATACCGGCCAGGGTACAATACCCGTAAACCAACTCTCCCGGGGGCCCAAAGCGCTCGCAATACTCAACACCCGCCTTAGCATGCGCAAACGCCCGATTCAGTTGATTTCTCTCCCGATGAAGATCTGCCACACCAATTTCGTAGAAACATCTTATGGACGAATCCAGCCGGTTTTGCTCTCTTAATAAGGCATAGCTTTGCCTGTAATATTCTTCGGCGCCAATGAGGTCACCACAACATCTTTTCACAAGTGCCAGCTCATCTAAAACGATAATCCGGTCTATCAGAATTCCACTCTTCTCAGCAAACTCAGCCTGTAGTGATGACGCGCCCCATGCGGATTCCATATCATCCACAGCCCTGCTGGCACTGCCCAGACAAAAAGCGGCAAACGCCCAACCGCTGGCCCCGTCCCCCATGGGGGGATACAACACCTTTTTGGCGAGTTTGATACTCAGGTCCATATTCCCCGCCATATTTGCCATGAAAGATCTGAGGGAATACAGATGGCATCTCAGTCGATCCTGCTTTTCAGTCTGCGCAGAGATTGTTTTCTCCACTTTATCCAATACTGCGCTTGTAAGCTGACCATGGATACCCAAGGCCAGGGTGTAAGCGTTGCAGATACCTATCCATGGATCATTTTCCCTGATTTCCTCAGGCAAACGTGAAATCCAATTGTCCAACACCGGAATATCATGATCCGACAGGAGCGTGGAAAAATATCGGGTGATGATCGCGGCTGCTCCACG
This sequence comes from Desulfobacterales bacterium, assembly GCA_022361315.1. The sequence goes on along the minus strand of JAKSBB010000046.1, from coordinate 7,750 downwards.
GTTATCGCCTGCACAAACCGCATGGTGAATGGCTTCTTCCAGAAATCCGTTTTCCTCCAGCCATTTGCCGGCATTCTGATGAAGCAGCCTGACCTCTTCTTCGGGAAATTTTCTGGCCAGAATTTTACGCAGGAGTTCTGAAAAAAGATGGTGATACCGGTACCAGATGCCTTCCCCATCCAATGCCACAACAAAAAGTTTGTTCTCCTCCAGATCGTGAATCAGATGCCGGCCATCACTTTCCCCGGGCATCACGGCGTCACAGAGCGCCGGGCACATCCGGTCAAGAATGCATGTGTGGAGAAGAAAATTCCTGATCCCGGCCGGCTGACAGTTCACCACCTCCTCAGTCAGGTAGTCCAATACCAGGCGATTACTGCCGCTGAAGCGGGTGACAAACTCACAGGCCTCGTTTTCCGTGCGGCACTTCTTCAATGATATGGAAGCCATCAGGACCCCAACGGCCCACCCCTCTGTTCTGGCTTCCACCTCAACCACCAGGTGTTCAGGTAGGTTGAGGTGTAATGCATCATTTAAGAGAAAATCAATCTCCCCCAAACTGAACCTCAGATCCTCGTCGAGAATTTCAAGTATCAGTCCGTTTGCCCGCCACCGGGATATGGGCAGCGGCGGCACAGAACGGGTGGCAATGACAGTATGCATCCGGGCCGGCTGGTGTTCGATAAAAAAGGCGATGGCGTTGTGAACCAGGGCGTCGGTGATGGCGTGGTAATCATCCAGTACCATCACAAATTCTTTGCCGCTGTCTTCGATGCGGTTAATCAGTTCAGCGATGACATATTCAATATCCGGGGCGACCTGCCCCTTTAACATACGCTCCAGGTCGGCGCCGGTATCGATATCAATCCGAGTCAGGGCGGCTGTAACATATTTAAAAAACCGGGCCGCTGTGTTGTCTATTCCGTCAATGGAAATCCAGGCCACCGGCCGGTCCAATTGCCGGCTCCACTCATTGACCAGGGTTGTTTTCCCGGCACCGGCCTTTGCCAGCACCAGGGTTAATTTATTGCCGGCTTCAGCCGATCTGTCCATCCGCTCCCGCAGGCCGCTGCGGTCCAATATATCCGACTTATGGGGCGGCGGATACAGCTTTGTTGTAATGATCGGGAGTTCCATCGTCTCTTACTTACCCCATTATCCAGTTCGTAAAGTGGGATTCTATATCAAGTATCTATTCGAATTTAAAGAACAATTCAAACCCAGAAGTAAAAAAACACCCGGCCAACTACCCCCAAAATACCCCAAAAAGGTCATGACATGCGCATAAGCAATATTTTAGATTTTGAACCTTAAGACTTGCAACAAACCGTTACCATTTAAATGATGAGCACGAGCTGGAGAGCGGCATAAGCAATAAATTGTAACGATTATTGGAACTCCCCCATTTATACCCCATTGAGGGCATGCTTTTTGTCCGCCGTTTTTATATCTCAATTTGGATTTTGCATATACGTTGAGATATATAGGGGGCATCACCAATGATCACAACGCGGTTTCCTAACGTGAAACTCAAGACAAAAGTCTGCGCCATGTTCTTACTTTTATTCATGGGGTTGACCCTGCCCGGCAGTGCCCTTTTCTATTTTCACATCAAAGAAACCCTGCAAATGGATATTGAAGCTGAAATGGAAAAGACCACAGCCTTTTTGGCGGATGTGATCACCACATCCGCAGCTGTCTCCGTAAAAAATACCCTTGAAACCATTTCGGCACAACACCTTGAGATCACAGCCCGTTTATACGATCTTTATTTAACTGGCGTCATATCCCGGGATACCGCTCTGGAGATCATCAAAGCACACTATACAAATCAGACTATCGGAGAAAACGGGTATATCGCCTGCCAGGACGGAACCGGGAATATTATTGTACACCCGGACCCTGGTGTTATCGGAAAGAACATCAAGGAATTCGCATCCCTGAACCAATTAACAGAATTGCAGTCCGGGTACCTGGAATACAGTTGGCAAAACCCCGGTGATACTGAGGCCAGGCCTAAAGCCCTTCAAAGGGTTTATTTCGAACCCCTGGACTGGTACATACTGGTATCAGCCTACCGCGACGAGTTCACTCAACTCACAGACATCAATGATTTTAAGGCGGTTATCCTGTCCGCTGAAATCAAGGAAACGGGATATGCCTTTATCTTTGATGAAACGGGCCATGCTGTGGTGCACCCCGGACTTGCCGGCGGAAGCTTATTAACCCGGGCCCGGATGGCCGAGGAAATCCATCGGATGATCCGACTGAAAAATGGGACGATACGGACCAAGGGATATGTTGATGACGATATAAACATGGTCATCAAATTCAGACATATCCCGGACTACAATTGGATTGTGGCAACTACGGTTCCCATGGCTGAAATTTTTTCTCCCATGGATAAATTCAAACAAATTATTCTTGCCTGGATCTTCACCGCGATTGTTGTTTCTCTCCTGTCCGCCTACCAATTAAGCCGGGTTATCACCGCCCCCATAGAGCGCCTGGTGGCAAAACTCCAGTCCGGATACGAAACAGACCTGTCCATCCGTATGAATCACACCACCTCCGATGAAGTCGGCCTGCTTTCCATGCATTTTGATGCCTATATGGAAAAGATCCAGAAAAACCACTCTGTTTTGTTAAAACAGGCTGAAAAAACAGCTGAAGCAAGAAAGCAACTGGCAAAGAGTGAAATGAAATTCAGGGGGCTTTTCAATCAATCCTTCCACTTCATCGGCATTCTCTCCCCTGACGGCCGGCTCAGGGAGGTAAATCAAAGTGCCCTGGATTTCATTGCCAGCTCCTGCCGGCAGATCATTGACACCCACTTCTGGAATCTCCCCTGCTGGGAATTCAATGAAGAAACCACCACCCGTGTGAAACACCTGATCGCCACCTCCGCCAAAGGAGAAACCACCCGGTTTGAAGCTGAAAACACAGGTTCCGAAGGGAAAAAGGGGGTCATGGATATATCGGTAAAACCGGTGAAAGATGCCAATAACTGTATTTCATTTCTGCTGGTGGAAGGCCGGGATGTCACAAAAATGAAGCAGGCGGAAGATCAAAGAAGGGGCCTGGCAATCCAATTGGAAAAGGCACAGAAAATGGAGGCCTTAGGCACCTTATCCGGAGGGATTGCCCACGATTTCAATAATATACTTCTGGGAATATTCGGATATTGCGAACTGGCCAAATCCGACCTGGAAGACCGGGAAAAGCTAACGAAGTATATTTCCAGAATTCACTCAGGTGCCAAGCGGGCTGCAGACCTGGTTCGGCAGATCCTCACCTACACCCGGAAGCCCGATGCCCTGAAACGGGCGGTTGCCCCTTATGGTATTGTCACCGATGCAGTTAAGCTTGTGAGGGCATCCGTACCCAAACGGATTGAAGTACTTACGGATATCAGGTCGGAACGCCTGGTGAACGGAGATCCGGCCCAGTTGCACCAGGTTGTCATGAACCTGTTGACAAACGCCTACCAGGCCATCGGATCAAACAACGGCACCCTGACCGTGTGCATCTACGACTTGCTTTCAGCGCCTCCCAGAGAAGAGCCGGACATCTTTCCGTATTCAGGCTCATACCTGGTCATAAAAGTGTCGGATACGGGGTGCGGCATGGACAAACAATTGATGGATAAAATATTCGACCCCTATTTTTCCACCAAACGCCCCGGAAAAGGCACCGGACTCGGACTGGCCGTGGTAAAGGGAATTGTTGAGGCCCACAAAGGATTTATCAATGTATCCAGTGAGCCGGACAATGGGTCCAGTTTTAAGGTGTACCTGCCCATTGTCGGGGATTCCCAATCCAATGAATGTGACGAGAGGCAAACCCTCTGCGCCAAAGGCAGCGGAGAGCGCATAATGATCGTGGACGATGAAGAAGACATCCGGTTTGCCACCGGGGAATGGCTCAAACACCACGGGTATCGTGTGATGGATTTTGAACATCCCATCACTGCCTGGGATACCTTCAAAGAAGACCCGCACGGATTTGACCTCATCCTCACGGATATGTCCATGCCCGTTATGAACGGGTTTGACTTCGCCTGCAAAGTGATGGCCCTTCGCAGGGATATTCCCGTTCTCCTTTTCACCGGGTACAGCGACGACATCACCAGAGAGGAGGCGGTTTCCCGGGGTATTCGCGAATACATACGAAAACCCGTGGGCAGTCTGGAACTCATGGGATTCATCCGGGACGCTTTGGACCAAAAATAACCCCTCCTAAAATTTTGTATCCCCCAGATTTAACCCTTATGGGGGATGAATATTCCGTTTCATATCAATAGAACTATGCCCAGTGTCCGGTATATCTGGCTCGTAATTCAAAACCATTCAACGGAGGGATCTTTGGAGAAATCTATGGCTTCAACAATCTTTCGCCTGTTACTCATCTTTTCAACGTTTGCAATTATTTCCTGGGTGTCCCCCGTTTTGTCCGCTGAGACCGCCAGCCTGGAAAAGGTGGGTACGGGAAGTTATAATGATACCATCAACCAGGCCTCTGTGGTCACCCGGGAAATCTCACAGGACATTTCGGGTGTCAGCAACGTTTCCACCGAAATATTTAATGCCAATATCCAGCTGACGGAAAACTCTGTGGGGCTGAACCAGATGGCGGAAAACCTTCGGGACATCGTAACCACATTTAAAGTATAGAAAGGAATACCCATGGCACAGGATTCATTCACCAGTCTCTTTCAGCAAATTGACATAGAAGAGATCGGCAGCGATGCCTCCAGTTCAAAGGAAGAACTGCTTTCAGAAAGTCCGAGGCTTGCCACATTGCAGGCAGAGTATGATAAAAGCCTGTCCGGGGAAGGCCCCCTGCAGGAACGGCTGGTTCGGCTGGCACTGGCCAACAGGTCATACAGGCTGTCCGGTCAGACCGAACAGACGCTCAGTCAACCTTCCGGATCATCAGCCGGAACCCAATATAATTCGCCTTCATCTGGGGCAGGGCCCGGTTCCGGGCCCTGCACAGGGAAGCAGACACAGGATCCACATAGGATCCGCCCCGGACCACTCTGGGGCTGTTTTTCGATTCCCGCCGGCCGGATTCCACGCCCTTTGCATACCCGGTGTCATCATAGGCAGATCGGCACCACTCCCGGACATTTCCCCCCATATCGTACAGCCCGGATTCGTTGGGAAGATAGGAGCCGACAGAAGCTGTCCGGCCCCGGGTACCTTCGGTGTCGCATCCCCCGCAATTTGCCTTGGGGCGATACCCCTCATTCCCCCAGGGGTAAGGCATCCGTCGGCCCCGGCTTCTGCAGGCAAACTCCCACTGGGCTTCGGTGGGCAGGCTGAAACGCTGTCCTGTCATCCGGTTGAGGCGCTGGATAAAATCCCGGACATCTTCAAAAGAGACCTGCTCCACGGGTAGGGTGTCGCCTTTGAACCGGGACGGATTCCTGTCCATAACAGCCATCCATTGCTGTTGGGTCACCTCGGTTTCCCCCATCCAGAATCCGTCAAGGCAGACCCGCTTTGCGGGAAGGGTATTTCGGCCGCAGTCCGTATCGCCACCGCATCCGGCCCTGAAACATTTACCGGGCAGCCAGACAAACCCCATGCCTGTGACCGGTTCCCTGTAGCTGTCCCCGCGGTCATTGGCAGGTTCGGGTTTATCATCAAAATCCAGGGCGCACTTGCCCGAGTATTGCCAGAGTTTCAGACGGTTCCAGATCTTTTCCGCCCTTTTCTCCCCGAGGTCATGGGCCCGCTTTGTCCAGCACTTTGCCTTGAAGGGATCCTTCAGTACCCCGTCACCGTTGTAATATGCCAGGGCAAGGTTCACCATGGCATCCGTATCCCCCGACCGTGCCGCCCGGATCAGATCCGACAGGGCCTGTTCATCCTCCCATTTGCAGAGGCCCTGCCCCGCCCCCACCCCAACCAAAACTGCCGCTATTACTGCCGCTATTATAAGTGTACGCCGCATTATTGCTCTCCGTGCTCCATAAAATCTGGTAAATAACCGCTTTTAATGCTCTTTTTTTTATAGTATAAATTGATGTCGATTGGTATGGCAGGCCGATTTCTTTTTTCACCTGCAGCAGTTTCTTTCTTTTTGGGCAGCCGCTGAAACGCAACTTCGAAGCTCACAATTTAGTACCATAATTTAACCCGGACTTATCGGGGAGCAGACCTAAGGTGGATATGTTATGGATTTGGCAACCGGTGAATTTAAAAAAAATGAAATCATCGATTGACAAATAGGATCAAATCCTATTTAATCCTTTCAACGAAACAGGAAAGGAGACGACTTGGAGAAATTCTACGAAAAATGTAAGGCCAACAAACTGAAGATCACCCCCCAAAGGGTGGCGGTGTTTAAAGCCTTGACGTCTTCTCTGTCTCACCCTTCTGCAGACCAGATCCACCGGGAGTTAAAAAAAGAGTTTCCCAATATCTCCCTGGATACGGTGAACAGAACCCTGCTGACCTTTGCCAAAGCTGATATGATTGATGTGGTGGAAGGCCACGGAGACCCCAGACGGTTTGATCCCAACCAGGAGTCCCACCATCATTTTTATTGCATCAGTTGCCGAAATATCTTTGACTTCCACGATACGGCCGTGGACAAGATCAGTATTTCCCCGGAGCTGGAAAAGCGGTTTACCATAACCGGCAAGCGGCTCTGCCTTTCCGGGTATTGTGATAATTGCCGCAGCAGCCAATAAACGTGAAAGGGTTGCTGCCCCCCCACAACCCGCGGGGGATCCCCGCTACCAAATTGATGATAAGGAGAATAAAATTATGGCAAGTTTAAAAGGCACCAAAACCGAAAAGAATCTGCTCACGGCTTTTGCCGGTGAATCCCAGGCCCGTAACCGGTACACCTATTTTGCAAGCCAGGCCAAAAAAGAAGGCTATGTTCAGATTTCAGATATATTCACCGAAACCGCAAACCAGGAAAAAGAGCATGCCAAACGCTTTTTCAAATTTCTTGAAGGCGGTGAGGTGGAAATCGTTGGTGCCTTCCCCGCCGGTGTGATCGGTACCACCCTGGAAAACCTGAAAGAGGCGGCTGCCGGCGAAGAGTACGAATGGACCCAGATGTATCCGGATTTCGCAGCCGTTGCCAAAGAAGAAGGTTTTGACGCCATCGCCATGGTATTTGAAATGATTGCCGTTGCGGAAAAACAGCATGAAAAACGGTACAAAGAACTGGCAGCCAACGTGGAAGCCGGCAAGGTATTCAAAAAACAGGGTCCCGTAAAATGGCGCTGCCGCAACCGCGGTTATGTCCATGACGGCGAAGAAGCTGTTGAAATGTGCCCTGCCTGCGCCCATGCCCAGGCCCATTTCGAGCTGTTGGGTGAAAACTGGTAAGCCTTTACCGGTTTACGGCTCTTATTAAAGACGACGCCCTGAAATCCCGCGTCCTGCCTGTGGCATGACAGTTTCAGGGCGTCATCTTTTTCTAAGGGCCTGTAATTGACAAAGGCCGAATATGAACATATATTTACAGGCAATTTTAACCTGAATTAGGAAATAAACATGGCAGAAAATATTATTGATCTCACCGACGAAAACTTTGAAGACACGGTTAAAAACTCCGGTAAACCCGTAATGGTTGATTTCTGGGCCCCCTGGTGCGGCCCCTGCAAAGCCATTGCCCCCACGGTTGATGCCCTGTCTGGCGAATACGGAGACCAGATGATCTTCGCCAAGGTCAATGTGGATGACAACCCCTTGAGCCCCAGCAAATTCGGCGTACAGGCCAT
>JAKSBB010000305.1 GCA_022361315.1 Desulfobacterales bacterium | reverse complement strand
GGAGGTGTCATCCTCGAGGCCAGCTCGCAGGCGGGCTTCGCTCGCACGTTCGCGCTGGAATCAGAAGCAGCATTCATACAAGTCTTCACCATTCACGCCGACGATACCGCCGAACCCGGCGTGAAGCGTGTCATGGTGGTGTCGGACCTGTTGCACGTGTTCAACCGCGAGGTGAACGCGGGGATCCGTTCGTTCAGCCAGACGCTAGAGCCGACCAGTCACTGGTTCATCATGATGCGCTTGCTGGGCCAGCGTCCGATCGGCGAGATGGTCGCCGCCGAACAACCGGATGGCGTGATCGCGCAGGTCTTTGAGCCCGAGTACGCGGAGCAGCTCGACGCGTCGGGGGTGCCGTGGGTGAACATCGGCGGGCGTGTGGAAGGCAACTATGCGCCGCTGGTGGAGTGTGACGACGAGTCGGTCGGCCGACTTGCGGCCAAAGAGTTTGTCCATCGCGGCCTGCAGAGCTTTGGGTACGTGGGGATGCACGCGTCGAACTCCGACGTTCGCGAACAGGGTTATCGTGCGTGCCTGAAAGACGCGGGATTTGAATGCGAGAGCTTCCTGCTGCGGGCGCGGGTGGCGTGGCACGAGAGCTCAACGGAATTGATGGGCCAGATGGAACGCATCATGGCCTGGCTGAAGGAGCTGACGCTGCCGGCCGGCATCTTCGCGATGAACGACGACTACGCGGCGATCGTGAACGAGGCCTGCTACAAGCTGAAGCTGAAGATTCCCGAGCAGATCAAGCTGATCGGTGTGGACAACGACGAGCTGTACTGTGAATCGATCCACCCGACGTTGTCGAGCGTGCAGATCGACACCGAGCACATCGGCTACGCGGCGGCTGAGACGCTGAGTCGCATGATGGAAGGCGAGACGAGCGTGCCGCGTCACGTGTCGGCCAAGCCGATCGGCCTGGTGCCGCGCATGTCGACCGAGCTGCTGGCGACGACGGATCAGGACATCACCCGCGCGTTGAACTTCATCCGCGAGAACGCGTGCAAGCACATCACGGTCGATCACGTCGCGGCGCACGTGTCGATCTCCCGCCGGATGCTGGAGATCAAGTTCAAGCAGTCGCTGAAGCAGACGCCGGCCAACGAGATTCGCCGGGTGAAGGTGGACCGCGCGATGAACCTGCTGCGCAACACGGACCTGCCGATCTACCGCGTTGCCGAGCGGTCGGGCTTCCGCGATTCGGCCTCCCTGGCGCGGCTGTTCCGCTCCACCGTGGGCGAGACGCCGGCCGATTACCGCCAGCGGTGCCTGCGACACGGCGGGGATTGATCGGAACCCCGACCGATCCAAAACATGAAACACGATCGTTACGCCATCATCGGGACCGGAGCCGTCGGCGGCCACTGCG
>JAKSBB010000262.1 GCA_022361315.1 Desulfobacterales bacterium | reverse complement strand
CCTGCAGCTTCTTCCGCCAGCCCGTCGTACAGCGCCCGGTCTTCCTCATCCTCCCAGGTGAAATCCTCATAGGGGGAGATGAATTCGACTGCCCTAAGGCTCAAATCCTCTTCCTTCAGGGCTTCCCGGATTTTCGGGATGCCGTCCAGCACATCACCGGCCTGGAAAAACAGATAAACAAAGCCCCCCACGCAGTCATCCCAGGCTGCGGGATTCATCATGTCAAACTCTACATTTGCCCAATAGACCTTCATTGTTTCTTCCCTCGTTACGGTTTGAATTCCCCCTCTTTATCAACTTGCCTCCAGGGAAATCAAGTCCATCCCAATCAGGCAGGTGTTACCCCCGCATGTGTTTATACCACCGGTCAGATCACATTAAAAGCCGGAATCATCCTCACTCACATTCGCCTTTATTTCTCTGACCCTGTCAATGACACTGAGGAAGACCTCCACTAGGTCGGGATCAAAATGCCGGCCGGAGGCACTCCGGATATAGTGCAGGGTTTCATGCTCGGCAATGGGTTCCTTATACACCCGCCTGTGGACCATGGCATCGTAAACATCCACGATGCTGACGATCCTGGCCTCAACAGGGATGGCCTCTCCTTCAAGGCCAGAAGGATAGCCAGCACCGTCCCAGTGTTCATGATGGTACCAGGCAATGTTCCGGGCCATTTCAATCATCTCGATATCTGTGCCTTCCAGAATCTTGGCCCCCAGCTGGGTGTGGGATTTCATGATTTCGAACTCCGCATCATCCAGGCGGCCGGGTTTGAGCAGGATACGGTCGGGTATCCCGATCTTTCCCACATCGTGCATGGGGGCCGCGCTTCGGATATCATCAATGCGCAGCCGGGACCATCCAAGGGCCTCTCCCATGGCTTCGGAGTAGAGGCCGATCCGCCTGACGTGGGCACCGGTTTCAAGATCCCGGAACCCGGATGCTGCCAGGAGGCGCCTGGCCACTTCTTCCTCCCGCGTCCGGATCAGTTCGGTGCGCTTTGACACCTCCGCCTCCAGCCGCTCATTGGTCAGCAGTTGCTCCCGCCCTACCTGGAGCAGCCGGAGCTGCTGCCGGTAGGATTCCCCGAGCTGTCTGAGGATCAGAAGCCGTTCACCATCTTCCCGGATGGCCGTGGCTTCAAAGGGCAGTTCCCCACCCTTATCATCGGTTTCAATCCAGGGGCCGGAGTCTAGGGACCCCTCTTCGGCATCCCCCCAAAAGGCCGTTGCCTCCGAAAGGAAATCGTAAAAGAACGGGGAGGAATCTTTAGCCACGAACCTGTCCTCCCCCTGCCGGGACCGGGAAAAGAACAGCTCAATCCACCGGAAGGCCGGCCCTGCCAATTGGAAGTTGCCATCCTCCGACACGGAAAACACAGCGGTGTTCATATATTTCAGGGCATGCTCAGTGGTATTCATTTTACCTCTCTTGCTGAACTGTCAATTATTTTTTGACTGTTGCTCGTTAGAAATGGCTTAGAGCTGAGCAATTATCTCTTTATTATACGCGCAGTTCCGTTCTTGAAACCTTACCGTTTATCCCCGGCAGGTTCAGACAGCAATACATTCACACTCTTCAGATATTCCATATTCCGGCAGGGCTTTGACAGATGCTCGGTCCGGGGATCCTGCCGCTTGAGCTCCTTGATGGAGGCGATGAACTCCAGGTTGCCGGAGATAAACAGCACAGGCACCTCTGTATCCGTCTCCCGGATATGGTGATAGACATCCATGCCGGAAATACCGCCGGGAAGGACATAGTCGAGACTTACCAGATCATAGCGATTCAGGTCGCACGCGTTCTTGCTGAAGAAATCCTTGGCCGTCTGCCCGTCCCCCGCAATATCCACCCGGTGACGACACGGGTCCTGGGTGAGGAGGCGTTGCTGGACATCCCGGATGTCCTGCTCATCCTCCACCAGGAGAATACGCCGGTTTTTCTGCCAGTCCATGGTTTCCACCGTGATCCGTTCCTGTTTGGTCAGGGTTTTCTCCACCACGGGCAGGGAGATGGTCACCCGGGTGCCGATATTTACCGCAGAGGTGATGGAGAGGGTGCCCCGGTGCTGCTCAATGTATTTTTTGACATTGGCCAGGCCGTAACCCGTGCCTTTGATACCTGCCCGGTAGGCCCCGGTCTTGTCCTGGAGGCCCTTGAGGGTAAAAGACGGATCGTAGATCCGGTCCAGGAAGTCTTCGGGGATGCCGCAACCGTTATCCCGGATTTCGATGATAATCCGGAGGTTCTCCCGGCGGGTGACGGCAACGATCTCCGGGCTGCCGGCCAGGCTGGTGGCATGGATGGAATTCTGGAGGAGGTTCACCAGAGCATGCTCGATCATGCCGGGGTCTGCCAGCAGTTCAGGCACGTAGGGGTCATATTTCCGGACCACCCGGATGCCCTCAAGATCCTTTTTCATGAGGTTCAGCACCAGGTCGAGTTTCTCTTCGGCCCGGAAGAATTCCTGCTTGGGCTCCTGATCCTTGGCAAAGGCCACCAGGTTCCGGGTGAGGTTTCGGCCCCTTACCGCCTGGTCCACGATGATGTTGAAGGACTGCCGGTCCGCCTCGTTTTCACAGTCCAGCAGGGACAGCTCGGCATTGCCCAGGATGCCCCCCAGGATATTGTTGAAATCATGGGCCAGTTTGCCGGCCACCTGCCCCACCAGGGCCATTTTTTTATGCTCGGCGGCCATGGCCAGGGCCTCCTGGGCGGTTTTTCGGGAGGTGATATCCCGGCCCACACTGATGATCTCCACCACCTGCCCCCGGTCGTCCAGCAGGGCGGTGTCGGACCAGGCGATCCACACCCAGCCCTTTTCCGTCATGG
>JAKSBB010000815.1 GCA_022361315.1 Desulfobacterales bacterium | reverse complement strand
AGTGGATGAGGATTTGATCTATAAAACCCTGGCAGCAAACTGGAAGATCCCCTACAAAAAAATTGATCCGTTGAAATTGGAATTGCATCTGGTGACCGGTACCATCTCAAGGTCCTTCGCCTTGAAGCATTTGCTGTTGCCCCTGAAGATGGAGGAGGGGAAGTTGGTGGTGGCCACACCGGACCCCTTCAATCATGAGGCCATTGCCGATGTGGAACAGGTGGCCAAGCTCCGGGTAAAGCCCATTGTCAGTTCTAAAACCGATATCCGTAAGCTGATTCATGAGTTCTTCGGCTTCCACCATTCCATTTCAGCAGCGGAAGACCTGTTTGCCAAAAAAGGCGTGGACTTGGGCAATCTGGAACGCTATGTAAACCTCAGCCCAACAGACGGCCCCCCCGCAACGGATCAGCACATTGTCAACGCAGTGAACCATCTTTTCTCCTATTCTTTTGACCAGAAGGCTTCCGATATCCACATCGAACCCAAGCGGGAAATCTGTCTGGTCCGAATGCGGATCGACGGTGCGTTGCATACGGTGTACAAGCTACCCAAAAAACTTCACAATGCGGTCGTCTCCAGAATTAAGACGTTGGCTGCCCTGGATATGGCAGAGAAACGGCGCCCCCAGGACGGCCGTATAAAAATGGGCAAGGATGATACTGAGGTGGAAATCCGTGTCTCCACAATTCCGGTGGCCTTCGGGGAGAAGGTGGTGATGAGGGTGATGGACCCGGATATCCTGTTCCAGGATCTTGAGATGCTGGGATTTTCCGGTGCTGACTTTGAGAAGTATAAAGGACTGATCACCATGCCCTTTGGTATTGTTCTGGTGACGGGGCCCACGGGGTCGGGGAAATCAACCACCCTGTATTCCAGTCTTCGGATGTTGTCCTCACCTGAGGTGAACATCACCACCATTGAAGACCCCATTGAAATGATCCATGAGGAGTTTAACCAGATCGGGGTGCAACCGGCCATCGATGTCACTTTCGGATCGGTGCTGAAAAATATTCTTCGACAGGACCCGGACATCATTATGGTGGGGGAAATCAGGGATCTTGAAACCGCCCAGGCAGCTGTTCAGGCCGCGTTAACGGGTCACCTGGTGCTGTCCACCCTCCCCACCAACGATGCGGTTTCCACCATTTTCCGACTTCTGGATCTCGGGGTGCCGCCTTATCTGGTCCATTCTTCACTCACCGGTGTGGTGGCCCAGCGGCTGGTCAGAAAAATCTGCCCCCATTGTATCGAATCCTTTGAAATGACGGCCGGGGAGTTGGCAGACCTTGGGCTTTTGGTTCCGGGGAAAGGGCCGTTTACCCTGAAACACGGTAAGGGGTGCATTAAATGCAGGAATACCGGCTATAAAGGACGGACGGGGATCTATGAGATTTTGCCGTATTCCGAAGATTTAAAACAACTGACCTCGGGTGATGCAGACCTGACAAGCCTTCGCAGGAAAGCAGAGGCAGAGGGGTTGACCGTACTCAGGGATAGCGGCATCCGGAAGATGTTGCAGGGTCAGACCACCTACCAGGAGGTGCTGCGGGTGACCTGGGACCAGAATTAGGTTCAAATTAAAACCCTCCATTTCAAACCGAGCTGGCTTTAATAAATCTTCTGGCCGGCTTACTTCACCATATCTCCGGGGTGAATATCCCGTTTGGAGGAAAGAATCATCACCGTGGACGAGATATCTTCGGTGTGGAGAACGATAAGTTTGCCGGAGTACAAGGGGTCCAGTACAACGGCATCTGCGCCGTCAAATACGGACCTGTGATCCTGGGTCTGCATCACCGAGTAAATCTGGCCCGGAACGATGTGATCGTTTGTGCCCTTGTTGATAAAAGCGATGCTGTAATCGTTGACCATCAAGGCGTTGTCTTCGCTGCCGAGAATGACGGCATCAATGGCAGGGGGAGCTTCCTGCACTTCCAATTCCGTATCACGGGCATAGTATGTCATGATTCTGTCGCCCACCGTTGCATCCCTGTATGAGTTGCCTATCTTGCCAACCACATACTTTTCTTTTACTTCCAGTATATCAAGATCTGCCTTTATGAGATGTTTGATGCCACGATAGGTTTTTTTATTAATCCGTTCCTTAATTTTTTCCGTGGTAAATATCTGGTAACGCTCTCCGGGGGTAAAGGCATCGGGTCCGACAGGTTTTATATAAACAATGTCATTGGTGGACATCATCACATTGCCGTCTTTTTCCCTGATAATTGTACCCAGAGGTGCCGCTTCTTTTTTCCGGATAAACCCTGTTCTGTTTAAAGTGGGATAGTTAAATTTCGGTGTGATTCTGGGGGGGGATTGCGGTTCCGGTGAAGAAACGGTTGGTTCAGGGGTTTCAACTGAACGAAATTGTCTGTTCCGGTCGGACTTCAGATATATCCTTATTTTATTGCCCGGGTAGATCCAATGGGGATTTTTGATCTCTTTGTTCATTTCCCATAGGCCGGGCCAGTCCCACTGGGAATCATAAAATTTTTGGGACAGATCCCAGAGGGTATCCCCTTTCTGAATCGTGTAATAAAAACCGGCATCTTCCGTGGTGTCAAATTTTTCAGGCATTTGGGCGGCTGCCGGGGAAATAAGTACTAGGCTTAGCAAGACCCAGATAAATGTAATTCGCGGTTTAGCGTCTTTCATGAACTCCCCTTTGTTTTATTGACTGGTGGTGCCTATTACTTGGTTGATCCCTTTTGAAATCTTGACTTTATTAAATCTCCTGTTCTATAAATTGTCAAGAATTGTTACAGCGAATTACTAGAAATGGATGGAAAATGGCGGAAATTGCAGACCTCTTGTTTGAGGTCAGGATGCTCAAGGATCTGAAGCGTTCGGGTTATGCGTTCCTTGGTTCAGGTGGCGAAAGTATAGCAGAACACAGTTTTACGACGGCCTTTATCTGTTTTTCCATGGCAAGGCTTGAAACAGGCGTTGACAGAGAGAAGCTGGTGGCAATGGCATTGGTTCATGATATTCCCGAGGCCAGAACCGGTGATCATAACTATGTAAATAAAAAATATAACACCGTGGACGAACCCCTGGCAGTGGACCATCTGACCACCGGGGTCCCGTTTGGTTCGGACATCCGGGCCCTCATTGACGAATTTAACCGTGGCGAAACCCGTGAGGCTAAATTGGCCAAAGATGCGGATCAGCTCTCATTTATTCTGGAACTGAAAAAACTCAAAGACACGGGGGCAGTTTCTCCGGACGAGTGGCTGCCCTATGTGCTGGGCCGCTTAAAAACCAGTACAGGCAAGAAGATAGCCGAAGACATCCTGAATACCCGGTGGGATGCCTGGTGGACCAGGGATTATTCGGAGTAGGATGACTGCCCCCATGGAAACCCCAAAGACGGCGATTCTCTATATCGGTCCACGTGATCTTGACGATGCGTTCGCCGGAAATGCCGATATTGTTCTGGAGAGTTGCCGGGATGTTGGCGCGGTGCCCGAAACCATTCGCAGGCCGGATGTCGTTTTAATGGATTCCTTCGCGCATTCTGATGACACCGACGATCTCTTAAGCGAAGCCCGGAAATGGCTGGGGCAGTTTCATAAAAAAAGATTCCGTTTTCCTCCGGCTTTTT
>JAKSBB010000096.1 GCA_022361315.1 Desulfobacterales bacterium | reverse complement strand
GTCATTTGTCGGAAAGGCTTTGTCCAGCTGCGCCATAACGCCGCCGATCGAAGGCCCCTTTTCCACCAAATAGACATCAAATCCCGAATTTGCAAGATCGAGGGCTGAGAGCATGCCGGAGATACCGCCACCAATCACCACTACAGATCCGGTTTTTGTAGAGTTCATTATTATCCTCTCCTTCGGTTAAAATAAACACTCAGGTAAGCTAATTGCTTATCGTTGTTGTTTTACCCTGCCTGTATATAAGGTAGGTTCTATACCTTTAATTAATTTCCATTAATAAAAAATCATGATATAGAACGTTCTGACAAATATTTCAACCATAATCACCAATATATTGAAGACAAACCGAGGAATTAAACATTCTTCTGAATGAAATTCATAAAATAGATCAGATATATGAAAAAAATCATCACCATTTGCGGTCCCACCGGTATCGGTAAAACCGGCTTTGCCATCGCCCTTGCCAACCGGTTTAACGGAGAGATCATCGGGGCGGATTCCATGCAGATTTACAAGCTTCTTGACATCGGCACCGCCAAACCGGACGAGGAAGAGCGGGCCCAGGCGGTTCACCACCTGGTGGATTTCCTGGATCCCAAGGAAGAGTTTGACGCCGGCAAATTTGCCAAAATGGCGGATGCGGCCATACAGGATATCACCTCCCGTGGAAAACTTCCCATTGTTGCAGGCGGCACCGGCCTGTACATTCGAGCACTGATCCACGGACTTTTCCGTGCAAATCCGATTTGTGAAGAAACCTTGGGCCAGCTCAATCGGGAGTGGGAGGAGAAGGGCAGTGAAATCCTCCATGAACGGTTGCAGGGGTGTGACCCTGAAGCGGCCGCACGCATCCACCCCAATGACGGATTCAGGATTGTCCGGGCACTTGAGGTGTTTCAGACCACCGGCACCCCCATCTCCGGTCGCCAGCAGGACCATGATTTCGGTGAAGAACGGTACCGGAGCCTGACACTTGGCCTTGAAATGGACCGTGAACGGCTCTACGACCGGATCAACCGCCGGGTGGACATCATGCTTGACCAGGGACTGCTCAATGAGGTTAATACCCTGGTGGAAAAAGGATATGCCCTGGATCTGAAATCCATGCAGTCCATCGGCTACCGCCACATGGGCATGTTCATGCGCGGTGAGGTGGACTGGGAAGAGGCCGTGCGCCTGCTCAAACGGGATACCCGCCGGTACGCCAAGCGCCAGTTCACCTGGTTCAGAAAAGAGCCCGGACTGATATGGGTCTCTCCGGAAAATGTGGATCACACAATCGGCCTTGTTAAAGACTTTTTGACATAGACGCCGATTTTCCATATAGTTTTGCGGTCCTGGTGGTCATAGATTGTATGGACATAAGCAAGAACCTCAATTCACCCAAAGTGAAACTATTATAATGAAGCAGAACAACGAGACAAACCTCACCCGATCCGTAATTACCATATTCTTAATTGGTCTGATGGCACTGCTGGGCTGTCAACCCAAAGTCAAGGTGGCCCCACCGGTACCGGAAGTACCGGAAACACCCGTCGTGGAAGAGAAAGAAGAAGTGCCGCTGATTCCCATTCTCATGGCCGAGGCAGAGAAATTTGCCAGTCAGGGCAACCACCAGGATGCCCTGCTGATTTACAATCAGGTGCTGGAGAAAGCTGAATCCAAAGGCGTGGCCGGAGAGGCAGATAAAGCAGCTGTTCTTGCCGCCATTGAATCGGTGCTGCAACAGGCATCTGCTGAAGATATTGACACCTTTTCCGGCATCCGGAACCTGACAATTCCGGAAAGTCTTCTCCAATACCGGCTCGGGTCCGCCTATTCACGGGAGCAGAATTATACGGACGCCCGGACTGTGCTGGAAAATTTTATCGCCTCATTTCCGGATGATCCCAAGGTAGCCGATGCCCAGGCATTGCTTGAAGAGATACAGACAGCCGCCTTCAGACGGGATACCATCGGCTGCCTGCTGCCCCTTTCAGGAAAGTACAGTGTGTACGGAGAAAGGGCGCTGAAAGGCATCCAGCTGGCGGTTCAGGAGCTATCCCAAAAACACGGCACGTTGTTTAATGTCATCGTTAAAGATACGCGGTCGAATCCCGACCATGCGATTCAATGTGTTGAAGAACTCGCCAGAGAAGAGGTGTTGGGTATTCTGGGACCGTTGTTGGTGCCCGAGGCTGCAGGACAAAAGGCACAGGAACTCGGCATCCCCCTTATTGCACTAACCCAGAAACGGGATTTCCCTCTCCAGGGAGACTATCTGTTTTCCAACTTCATCACCCCTGAAATGCAGGTACAGGCACTTGCCTCCTACGTATTTATGGAATTGGGGTTGAAAAAAGTGGCTATCCTCTATCCGGATGAAAGATATGGTCGGCGATACATGGAACTTTTCTGGGATGTGGTGGACGAGTTCCATGGTGAAGTGGTGGGTGTGGAAGCCTACGACGGTACCAAAACCGACTTCACAACACCGGTTCAGAAGCTCACCGGAGAGTTTTATCCTGTACCGGAATTTCTAAAACCCGAACCGGAGGAAGAAGAGGAAAATCTCGTTGGCGAAGATAGTGAGATGGCAAACGCGGGGGAGGGGGATGATGATGGAGAATTGCAGCCCAAACGCCCCAAACTCTCCAGCAGAGGATCTGCCGTGGCCAACGAAGACCGTATTGAGATAGATTTTCAAGCCCTATTCATACCCGACGGGTTGTCGCGGGTAAATCTTATCCTCCCCCAACTAGCCTTTAATGACGCCCGGGGCATGGTGCTGCTGGGCACCAACCTCTGGCATCAGAAAAACCTGCTGACCCAGGCCCGGGGGTACAATAAAAACACGGTTATCACAGATGGGTATTTCGGGG
>JAKSBB010000673.1 GCA_022361315.1 Desulfobacterales bacterium | reverse complement strand
TTGTTTTCAGGGCTTCCCCCGTATTCGTCGGTTCTTTTGTTGTAGGTGGGACTCAGGAATTTGCTCAGGAGATAGCCGTGGGCACCGTGAAGCTGCACACCGTCAAAGCCCGCCTTTTTTGCCCTCAGGGCTGCCTCTCCGAATTCTTTTATGAGGGTTTGTATCTGTTCGGTGCTGAAGGGGGTCGGGGTGATGCCGCTGGCAGGGTCGGTGACGTCCGAAGGGGCGAAAACCGGTTTTTCCGGATCAAAGGCATGGAATAGCTGAGAGCCGGAATGTGCCAGCTGGACCACAATGCGGGTGCCGTTTTCATGAACCATATCCGTAAGCGATTTTAACTCCGGAAGGGCATCATCAGCGTCAAGCCGCATGGTTTCCGGAGATGAATGATCCAGGGATGAAAAGCGCATGAAGCCTGTGATGATCAGGCCTGTTTTTCCTTCGGATAAGTCTTTGTACATGGCGGTGAGGGCCGGGCTGACTCTGCCCCCCTCAAGTGCGGTGCCTTCGTGGGTGGCGGATCTGAAAAATCTGTTTTTGACGTCAATGCCGCCGATGGTGCCTTTGGTAAACGGGGTCACATCATTATCCTTTGTTTGGTGTCCGAAAACGGACGGTTATCGTGGTTATGCTACAATGCGGGATAAGATGGGGATACCGGAAAAAAGAGTCAAGTACTTACAGATGGGTGGGATACTTACCTGCAGGTATGTATTGTTTGTTGACGGCGGTATACGCTGAGGATTCGTGATAAAAAAGATGTGGAAGCGTATTCAGTGGGAGCGGAAATCCGGTACGATGCCTCCCGGTCGGTCGGGCCGGGAAGCATCGCACTCCGGATACCGAAGGAAGAACCGGTTAATGCCCCGGGGTGAACTCAAAAGAATCCATAAGCTTTTTATCTCCGGCCACCACCTTTGCCTTCACCGTATAGGTTTTACCATGTTCAAAGGTGACATCCGCCCCAAAGCCTTTGTTCATGGCCATGGCCATCTTTTTTTCCACTGAGTTGCCCGGCCCCTGGATCAAATACCCCACTTTTGCTTTTTCGATCATCTTTCCATGGCCGTCCTTTACATGAAGCATGAGATGGTGGGTTTCTTTCATCTCGGGCATGTTTTTCATCCCCTTCATCTTTTCCTTCATGTCGATGAGGCGGTATTCGAACATGAGGCCGTCCACCATGGCGTGGTGGATCTTTTTGCCCGATCCGTGGTCGTCGTGGTTCATATCATGGCCGGAATGGCTGTGGCCTGAATGACTGCTGTCGGAAGCTGAGGCAATGCCTGAGAACAGCAGTGCGGTTACGGCCAGGGTAAGTATCAATAGGCTTCTTTTCATGGATTTTCTTTTCATTTTAAGGTCTCCTTTGGGTTTATCGTATTGTTCACCGCAGTCTTCTTCCAGATGAAGTAGACCACCGGTATGATGAGCAGTGTAAGTATGGTGGAAGAGATCAGCCCCCCCACCATGGGGGCGGCGATCCGTTTCATGACCTGGGACCCGGCACCGGTGCCCCACATCACCGGCAGCAGACCGATGAGGGTGGTGGCCACCGTCATGATCTTTGGGCGGACCCGTTCCACAGCCCCTTCAATGATGGCGGCGTAAAGGTCTTCCAGGCCGGTCATCTTATTTTCCGCCTGCCGCCGGTGATAGACCTCATCCAGGTACACCAGCATGACCACCCCGGTTTCCGCAGCCAGGCCGGCCAGGGCGATAAAGCCCACCACCACGGCCACCGACAGGTGGTAGTCCAGGGCAAAGAGAAGCCAGATCCCCCCCACCAGGGCAAAGGGGAGGGTGCCCATGACAATGGTGGCTTCGGTAAAGGACCTGAAGTGGAGGTAGAGCAGGATAAAAATAATGCCCAGGGTCAGGGGAACGATGAGGTTCAGCCGTTTTCTGGCCCGTTCCATATATTCAAATTGCCCGGACCAGACGATGGAATAACCGTCCGGCAGATCCACGTTGGCATCGATGACCTGCCTGGCCCGTTTCACATATGAGCCCACATCCACATCCTTGAGATCCACGTACACCCAGGCGGTCCGCCTGGAGTTTTCACTTTTGATCACGGCAGGCCCTTTATGAATGGAGATGTCCGCCAGCTGGGCCAGGGGCACATGAATGCCGGCCGGGGTGGTGACCAGCACCCGTCTGAGTTGGTCCGGATCTCCCCTGAATTTCCGGCTGTACCTCAGGTTGACGGGGTATCGCTCCAGACCTTCAACGGTCTGAGTGATATTCATGCCGCCGATGGCCGTCATGATGACCTCTTGGACATCGGCCACGGAGAGGCCGTACCGGGCGATCTCGTGCCGCCGGATGTTAAAGTCCAGATAGTTACCCCCGGTCACCCGTTCGGAAAAGGCTGAGAGGGTACCCGGAATATCCCGGGCCAGGGCTTCGATGCGTTCACCCAGGTCAGACAGGGTTTCCAGGTCCGGCCCCATGATCTTTATACCCACGGGGGTTTTTATTCCTGTGGACAGCATATCGATACGGGTGCGGATGGGCATGGTCCAGGCGTTGGTGAGCCCCGGGAACTGGATGGCACGGTCCAGGTCACGGGCCAGCTCTTTAATGGTGATGTACCGCTCGGTGGGCCAGATCAGGGAGAGGGGCTTTTTCAACAGGGCCGGCCAGTCGGAAAAGAACCGGGGGATCTGGCGCCTGCGCCACTCATGGACTACCTTTCCGCGCACTTCCTCCGGCCAGATCAGGCGCAACGGCATTTTCGCCCACTCCGGCCAGTCTGCGTAAAACCG
>JAKSBB010000197.1 GCA_022361315.1 Desulfobacterales bacterium | reverse complement strand
TCATTTTTTTACCGACCTTTATGAAATCCCAGGCGGCCCAGGGAAGAAGTATCAGACTGGCCACTCGGTTCATCATTACCGCATAGTCTTCCATATCCGGATTCTCTGCGATCCAACCGTCCCAGAAACACCAGGCACCGAAGGCCGTCAGGAGGAAGGTGAAGACGTAGGGATGCATCATGGCGCGTTCCGGCGGCTGTTCTTTATTCTCGTCCATTGGTTTCCTTTTTTTCCAAAGGGTTGCAGTAGACCGATATACGTATCATATCCACCCTTTTTTTTGAAGCCGCGAACACCCCGGTACCGTTATTTTTCTTGTGCCCGGATACGGATTCTGTTAGCAGTGAAATCAATGGCATTGCATACAGCATTCACATACCAAAGGAGGCTTGCCCCATGTTCACCCCGCACCGCATTCCGCCCGCCATCAGCTTGAACCGGAGAGGCACGGGAAAAACCGGCCGCAACCCCTTTCTGAAGAAGTTCGGCAGCCATGCCCGTATCAAAACCCGGGATCATGAGTTCCTCTTTACGCCCCGGGGTGAGATACGATTTATCCGGGGACTTGGAATGGACTGGCCCCATCCGTCCGAGCAGCTTAAGCGTACCGACGGAAACGACTGGATTCATTATGCGGTGGGGGATGACAGTACGGACCGGGGCATCATTTCCTGGATGGGGGAGTACTACCTCCCCTGCCTGCCCTACCCCAGCAATTCGGTCTGGGATCTGAACTACAGGGAGAATCCCGGTATCATGACCGCCTTCGGGGCCTGGTCACAACTCTTTGCAGATCTCTGGGACCTGGGCCGGAAAAACACCCTTCGCCCTGAAGTTATGGCACTGGTGCAAAACATCCTGGCCAACGACGACCAGGCGTTGTTTGACCGGGCCCGGCATCTCAAGGATATCATCGGCGCCGAAGTATCAGTGTTGCCCCCGGATACCCGGCATGTGGATTATGATGTCATTCCCCTGATCGTAGCGGACGGCTGCCGTTACCGTTGCCGGTTCTGCTGCGTTAAATCCTCCCGGCAGCTCAGGGTCAGGTCCGGCTCTGAAATTGAGACACAGATCCGGGAACTCACAGCGTTTTACGGAGAGAACCTTAAAAATTATAACGCTGTATTTTTGGGGAATCACGATGCCCTGGCTGCAGGGGCGGACCCGGTTCTGGAAACCGCGGAAAAGGCCTATGAGGCCTTTGAATTTAATGACGGCAGGAAGGCCGATCCACGGCTTTTCCTTTTCGGCTCCGCCGGTTCACTTCTGGACGCGGGCCAGGCCTTTTTTGAAAAGCTCGACCGCCTTCCCTTTGACACCTGGATCAACATCGGCCTTGAAAGTTGCCATGACGACACACTGAAGGCCATCGGAAAACCGCTGACAGAAAGCATTGTACAGGAGGCGTTCAACCGAATATCGGATCTGAACCGTGAGCTTTCCAGGGTGGAAATCACCTGCAACTTTTTGATCGGCACAGACCTGGAACCCGTTCATTATGACAATATGACCCGCCTTCTATCGGAGGCACCGGCCTCAGGCAAAGGCTGTGTTTACCTGTCACCGGTAAAGGACAGCCCCAAGAAAAGGGAGTTGCTGCCGAAACTCAGGGAGATTCAGGAAGAAAGCCGTTTGCCGGTGTTCATTTATCTCATTCAGCGGTTCTAATGATGGATTGTATGCCTCACCGCCCGGAATCAGTAGGCAGACACCAGACCGTACAGGTGACGGATATCATCTGCCGCCTGACGGAGGCTGTTGCGGACGGCCTGGTCATTTCTGCCCGCATGTGCCCTTTCCACGGGCATGCCCGTGATATCAACACCGGCAATGGGAACATTCTGATTACCTAAATACTGAAAGAGGTCCGTCATCATCTGCCGTCCCTCTACAGCCTGGTAATCGCCGTCTCCGTATGGGGTGTCGCTTCCTGCCGTAAAATCCCGGTCAATGGTGATATAGGCAACGGTGTTGTTCAGGTTGCCCAGCATCGTGTGGAGCACCCCGCCATTCAGCCGGGCACCGCCGGGCTGCAGGGATGCATGGCGGCTGGTCTGGCTGCCCCCCTGACTGGTCCAGCTTTTGGCACGTACAGTATTGGGCCCGCCAATCCCGCTACTGAGGCCGAATACTGCATAGGCACTAACGGTATGCCCGCGGACCCAAGCGGGTCGGTTCCGCTGCTGAATCAATAAACGGCCCCAGTTCTGACAGCGGGCGGTCTGCCAATTCTGGGCGCCGTGGTAGTCTTCATGGGCATCCAGGTTTATCACAACGGTCCGGTTCCACCCGCCACCCCCGAAATGGGAACTGAATGCCTTCAATGCCAGAGGCAGGGTCATGTGATGGGCGCTGTTGTGATCAACAATCGCAAACAACGGACTTTGCATATTGGTCATCATTGGGGAACCCGGTCCATTGAATCGAGGCCCGCCAAGTGTTGCGCCGATAAAATCCGTTACATTGGCATTCCCGTTGGCCCCGGCTTCCACACGGCTGATGAACGGAATCTGACCCCGTACCTGGGGATCTTCCTGAAGCGGCCCATTGCCTTCCCGGATAAATCCCTGGTACTGCCAATTGTTTCCACCCCCGGCCCATTGCCCCCATACGCCGGCATCAAATGGATCATCGTTCCCGAAAAATGAATTTCTCTGCCCGTGAAGATACCGGGGAAAATGAAGTCTGCCCGTGTTTACCCCACGGACTTCGGTACTGGTGGTGATGAAGACACGGTTTACATTCATGGATGCGGCCCTCCTGTCTCAGAATAAAAAAAATAAAAGATGGTTATGAAATCGCCGACATACGAGAATTCGACGATGGAAACAGGTTACCAAAGGCACCGCTTTATTTCATCTAAAAAATAAAAAAGGGTATTCAGGTGAACCTTTCGGTGAATATTCTGGAATCGGGGAAGCGCTCGTCTATGATATCCATGGTATCACCGATCATTTCCCTCCGGCCACAGAGGTAAAAATGATACTTGCCTTCCGGCAGACGGGTGTCAAGATACTCCGTCACCCGCCCGTTGAACCCTTGGCCGTCATTTTCATCCCGGCTGAGGCAGGGAATAAATGTCTTACTACCGGCCTCAAGCAAATCCCGGTACACCAGTTCGGAAGCAGTTGTAGCCCCCTGTAGCATCGTATACCCGATAACACCCGATCGGGCATAGGCGGCAAAGGGGGCAATGCCTGTGCCCGTGGCCACGAACACCGCAGGTATTTCCGAGGGGTGGTAAAGGAAATGGCCGTGGGGGCCTGTCAACTCGAAGGCCTCTCCTTCCGGGCATTGGGAAAGATGGGCCGTGAATTTCGGATGCCGGACTTTTTTCACGCAGATGCGGAGCGTATCATCCGTAGCAATGGAAACCGGGGTATAATCCCGGTCCGTGCCCCCGTGGCAAAACCGAATGTGATGGCCCGGTTCATAATCCAGCCCTTCCGGGCGGGTAAACACCAGCTCAAAGACCTGCTCCGTGAGCCAGCGACGACTGATTAATTCAACCCTGTAAGTCATCAGCCGGCATTCCACAGCGGCTCATCAACGCCGTGCTTTTTGTTGAGATATCTTGCCAGCACAAAAAGGTAGTCCGAAAGACGGTTGAGAAACACCAGAATATACTTGAGCGTATCCGTCACCGGCTGGTCCGCCGCTTCATCCCTTGCAAAGGCAATGATACGCCGTTCCACCCTGCGACAGACGGCCCTGGCGATATGGGCATTGGCGGACGACAAATGTCCCTGGGGCAGAATAAAGGCTTTGAGTTCCGGCAATTGTTGGGACATGGCGTCCACCGCCCGTTCCAGATGGGCAGCAGGCGCGTCTGTGAAGGGGGTAAGTTGGGCTGCAGAACCGGATCCCGGTGTGGTCGCCATCCAGGCGCCGGCATCCAGAAGCCATGCCTGGATACGATCGATCTCCGCATCCAGCGCCGGCTCATCAATTTCCCAGGCCGCCTTCACCGCCCCGATAAAAGAATTGAGTTCGTCGATTTCCCCGTAAGCGTCGATGCGCCGGTCGGACTTCAGCATCCGTTCACCGCTGAAGAGACTTGTTTTCCCCTTATCCCCAGTACCTGTATAGACCTTCATGAGCATGTCTCCAAATCGATTCGTTCCAGATGATTGCGAGTGGTCCCGGCAGGTCAATTCGATGTCCGGTCACGTACAACATCCTATCCCCACCAAAGCCCACCGTCAAGAAAACCTTAGAAGATAAGAGACGTTCCATCTCAAATCATTCAATGATCCGCCACATAGCGCTCCAGCTTATCATGCCAGTCATCCGGCTCACAGACACCGATTTCCGTCTGATTCCCGAAGAGAAGATCCACCAGATGCCGTGGGGTTTTACCACCGATATGCATTGATTTGATGCAGGAAACACAGGTCACCACCACATTATCCTCAGGCATCTGCCCGGCCCGCTTTGCCATCTTCTGTTTTATTTTCTCAGCCGGCAGCGTCCCCCAGGCGGAATCCCCGCAGCAGATACTTTTATTCCGGATTTTATCCGCTTCCACCACGCTGATATTCATCTTCTTCAAAAGGGAACGTACCGCATCGTGAACCCGGCTTTCCGTCCGGACGGGACAAGGGTCCTGAACGGACATGGCCATCCCTCCGTAGTCGGGAAAGTCCCAGAAGTCCCCCCGGTCAATCATTTCCCATAAGGATACAGTGCCGCTTTCTTCATAATTTTCCCTGAACCGCCGGTCGCAACCGGCACAGACATTAATCACCACAGTGCCGG
>JAKSBB010000805.1 GCA_022361315.1 Desulfobacterales bacterium | reverse complement strand
CTTCATCATCTGCGGCGATCATGACCTGACGGAAAATATCGTCCACCCCGTCCTGGCACGAATCGAAGGCGCCCCTGCCGGCACCAAGGGGATTTCCCTCTTCCTTGTCCCAAAAATCTGGGTGAACGAAGACGGCAGCCTGGGGGAAACCAACGACGTTGTCTGCACCGGTGTTGAAGAAAAAATGGGGATTCACGGCAGCCCCACCTGCCAGATGGCCTTCGGTGCCAAGGGGCAGTGCAAAGGCGTTCTGCTGGGAGAAGAAAACAAGGGCATGAAGGTGATGTTCCACATGATGAATGAAGCCCGTCTGGGTATTGGCGCGGTTGGGCTCGGCAATGCTTCCTGTGCCTATTTGTCGGCGCTCAACTATGCCAGGGAACGGGTTCAGGGTCGGGATATTGAGCAGATGTTCAATAAAGATGCTGAATCCGTTTCCATCATCCGCCATCCCGATGTCCGCAGGATGCTGATGTGGATGAAATCCCATGTGGAGGGGATGCGCAGCTTCGTTTACTATACGGCCAACCTCTTTGATAAAGAAGAGACCGCCGCAACCCCGGAGGACAAGGCCTATTATTCCCAGCTCATCGACCTGCTCACCCCGGTGATCAAGTCCTATTGCACGGACCGGGGATTTGACGTAACGGTCCAGGCCATGCAGGTATACGGCGGATACGGCTACACCAATGATTACCCGGTGGAACGCCTCATGCGGGACTCCAAGATCAACTCCATTTACGAAGGCACCAACGGCATTCAGGCCATGGACCTTTTGGGCCGCAAGATGGGCATGGAAAAGGGCCAGGTCTTCATGAACTTCATCAACGAGATCAAGCAAGTGATTGCCAGGGCCAAAGAAACGGAAGGTCTTGTGGATGCCGCAAATCAGCTTGACACCACCGTGGACCGCCTGGCAGAGGTGGCCATGCACATCGGCATGCAGGCCATGTCCCCGGATTTTAAAACCGCTTTCAGCTTCGCCTCCCCCTTCCTCGAGGCCATGGGGGATGTGATCATGGGATGGATGCTGCTCTGGAGAGCCACCGTGGCGGCACCGGCCCTTGAAAAACTGGTCAAGGGTCTGGATGACGACGCCCGTCTTGCAAAGATCAACAAAAACAAAAACGCCGCCTTTTATGAAGGCCAG
>JAKSBB010001160.1 GCA_022361315.1 Desulfobacterales bacterium | reverse complement strand
TGCCGTCAGGATAGAAAGGCAGGCTCATTTCCGCTTCCCATAAGCTCAGGACGAGCTGATGGGAATTAGCGGCGTCCCTTTGCGCTGTCGGTGCCGGGTAATGGGTACAAAAAAGCTAAAAATCTATATGCGATAACCCTGGAATTACGGCATTTCCAACAATTGCCCATGGATTTTTTCCCGTTTTCAGGATAAAGTTCCGGGTCTATGACACTGATCTTTATCCATATATTGCCTGTCCTGATCACCGGGTTTGCCGCAGTGGTCCACGGGGCTGTGGGTATCGGGTTTCCCCTGATTGCCACCCCGCTGCTGGCAATGGTGACCGATGTTAAAACAGCTATTCTGCTGCTGGTGGTGCCCACCATTGCCATTAATATAGCCAATATCATCAAGGGCGGGGAATGGCAAAAAAGCATTGCCCTGTACTGGCCCCTGGCTGTTTACGGAATGATCGGCAGTTTTCTGGGGGCCCGGCTGCTTGTGGCGGTGCCCCCTGAAAATTTCCGCCCGGTCCTGGCAGGGGTGATCTTTTTATACCTGAATGCAGACCGGTTAGGCGTGGGGTTTTCCTGGGTCCCGCGCTATCCTAAAACAGCTGCTGCCCTTTTCGGACTGGCAGCGGGTATTCTGGGGGGAACGGTAAATGTAATGCTCCCGGCCCTGGTGATCTTCGCCCTTGAAATCCGAATGGACAAAACCGCCATGATCCAGGTCTTTAACTTCTGTTTCCTCTTCGGCAAACTGACCCAGGGCCTTGTCTTTGTCCAGGCAGGGTTCCTGACCCCTGATGTAATAAAAACATCAATACCCCTGGCCGTCCTCAGCCTGGTTGTCATGGTATCGGCCATGACCCTGCGCACCCGCATCAGGGGGGATGTATACAAACGCTGGCTCCGCCGGCTTCTCCTGATTATGGCTGTTGTTCTTCTGAGCCAGTTTTTTTACGGCATGGTTGTCAAAACAGTATAGACACCAGCATTTTTCCCCCGACCACATAGAGCAGCACGGCAAATATCCGCTTCAGTTTATCTATCGGCAGGCTGTGGGCAAGACGGACACCAATGGGAGCGGTAAGGACACTGGCCGCCACGATTCCGGCCAGTACCTTGAGATTGACAAATCCCAGGGAGAGTGGCGGAAGGCCCTCTGCGCCCAGCCCGTTGATCACATATCCCAGGGTACCGGCAACGGCTATGGGAAGGCCGATGGCCGCAGAGGTGCCGATGGCCTTATGGATTTTCGTATTGCACCAGACCAGAAAGGGCACGGAAAGGGTACCGCCGCCGATCCCCACAAGGCTTGAAAATATACCGATGATACTGCCGGCAGTAAATATGCCCGCAGCACCAGGGACATCCCTGGTGGGTTTGGGTTTGATGCCCATGAGCATCTGGGTGGCCACATAGATCAGGAAAACACCGAAAAACCCTTTTAGAAAATTGGTGGACAGCATGGAGGCGATCCAGGTGCCGAAGAAGGTTCCGGCCAGAATACCGGGTGTAATCCTGAAAAATACGGGCCAGACCACTGCCCCCATCTTATGATGGGCTCTCATGCTGGACAGGGAGGTAAAAAGAATACTTGCCAGCGAGGTGCCCAGGGCCACGTGGAGGATGATCCCGTGGGAAAGCCCCTGGCCGGTAAATACAAAGGTAAGCATGGGTACAATAACCAGGCCGCCGCCGATTCCCAAAAGTCCGGCCAGAACGCCGGCCACGGCACCGACACCCAGGTATACTAAAATATATGTCATTTCAAATCCTGTCCTTACTCATTATCAATTGAATCCTTGGATGGACCATCCGTTGCAAATTTCTCCATTCTGTCCATGTGCCGTTCCATGGCCCGGGCTGCTGCCCTGCCGTCACTTTCC
The DNA here is from genome assembly GCA_022361315.1 of Desulfobacterales bacterium. The sequence goes on along the minus strand of JAKSBB010001160.1, from coordinate 7,807 downwards.
TTCAGCGCCGCCAGGATTTCGGTATGGGACCGGACAGATAAGGCTGCCCTGTCCCGGGACTGCACCTCCGGACTGCGGGTTTCCGCCAGGATCTTGTTAAGGGTGGCGTACACGGACCACAGCACTGAATTACCCGCGGACCGGACCAATGTTTCATGGAATTTTTCATCAAAGGGCACCGGGTCCCTTCCCCGCTCCAGAGCCTCTGCCTGCCGGTCAAGTATAACAGCCAGGGACTCAAGTTCCCCTGGTGTGATTTTTTCCGCAGCCTTTTTCGCCACAGCAGGCTCCAGTATCCGCCGGATCTCAAAAATCTCAGCCAGGCGCACCTGTTTTTTCTCCAGGGATTGTTTCAATATTTGGGAGACAAGATCATCGGCACCGGAAGTCACATAGGACCCGGCATTGGGCCTGCAGGTCAGGATCCCCTTTTCAACCAGGCCCCGGATGGCTTCCCGGATGGTATTTCTGGAGACCTTGAACCGCACGGCCAGCGCCCGTTCGGAAGGAAGACGCCCTCCCGGGTGCACGGCTTTGTTGCGGATCATTTTCATGAGTTCCGTTTCAATCTGCCCGCAAATGCCCTTTCTCATATCCCTAAAACTTCCCTGAATTACAAATTGGCCCAACCAATAGTCCAAAACCAACAAAGAGTCAACTCTTATTGAATACAGAGAACGCGCTGTCAAAAAAATCTCCCATGGGGTATACTTCAACTATCCGTCTCAACACAGCACCAGGCACACGAAACCCACTCGCGCAGGTCAAGGTGAACTGTCATGGAAAGCAAATCAACTAATTCTGCAGGCAAACAGGCCTATACCATCCTGTTTGTGGATGATGAAAAAGATACCCTGGCATCATTGGCACGGCTGTTCCGAAGAGAAAAATACAAAATCCTGACAGCTGATTCAGCGGCCCGGGCATGGTCGATTTTAAAGAAAGAACAGGTCAATGTCATTGTTACAGACCACAGGATGCCGAAGGTAACAGGGGTTGAGCTGTTGGAAAAAACCAAACGGGTCTATCCCGACATCATCCGCATCATGCTGACCGGATATGCTGACATTGACTCGGTAATGGAAGCCGTAAACAAGGGGGCTGTCTACAAATTTATCACCAAACCCTGGAATGATGCAGAGCTGAAACAGGCGATCCGACTTGCCCTTATGCAGTATAAATTGCTAACCGAAAATAAAAAACTGAAGAAAGCACAGGAAAGCCAGGTTAAGAACATTGATAAGCTCAGCCGGTTCATCAATCAAAGCAGGCTGGGCGAACTGCTCGTTGCCAAAAGGCTGATCTCAACCCAGGATATGGTCAAGGCAAAGAGGGAACAGGTGACCTCGGGAGAGACCATGCCCGTTATCCTCACCCGGATGGGCGTTATCACCCCTGAAAAAATTCTTCAGGTCCTGACCACTGATTTCACCGTCAATAAGGCAGACCTGGGTTCAGTTGATGTTACGGTTGAACTGAAATCCATTCTTCCGGAAAATATCTGTAAAAGCAACATGCTCATCCCCATAAAAAAGGAAGGGAACCTGCTGGTGGTTGCCATGTCAGATCCCACGGATGAGATGAAGGTCGATGCGTTGAAATTTATGACGGGACTAAAAATAAAGCCCATGGCAGGCCTCCACCGCGACATCCTGAGTAAAATCGAAGAAGCCTACAGTACCGAAGCAGCCCCCCCTCCCCCAAGTGAGGAACTCAGCTTTGTGGAATCCGGGGATTCCATTGTTCTTACCATTGAAGAGAAAGAGGCGGATCTCGATTTTAACACCCTGTTTTCCCCGGGGAATGCAACCTCTCCCATAGAAATCGTAAATGCCCTGATTCTGGATGCGCTGGCCCGGGATGCCTCTGACGTCCACATCGAACCCAAGAACAAATTCACCATGGTCAGGTACCGGATCAACGGCCTTCTCTTTGACAAGCACCACCTGCCGCTCTCATGCCACCCTGCCGTGGTTTCCAGGATAAAGGTCATTGCCCAATTGGATATTGCGGAAAAAAGAAGGCCCCAGGACGGAAGGATTACAGTCAAAACCCCTGACAGGATGGTGGACATGCGCCTCTCAACTTTACCCACCATTTCAGGTGAAAAACTGGTTTTCAGAATTTTAGACCGGAATTCATCCATCAAGGACATTGACGAGCTCGGAATGACCGACAGCCAGGTAAAGCTTGTCAGGTATCTCATCCAAAAACCCCAGGGGTGCATCCTGGTAACCGGTCCCACTGGGAGCGGAAAGACAACCACCCTTTATTCCCTCATTCAAAAAGTTGCCACTGTCCATAAAAACTATACAACCATAGAAGACCCTGTTGAATACTATATGGAAATGGCAGAACAGGTGATGATCAAGGAAAAAATAGGACTGAACTTTCCCGTGGTGCTGAGAACCTTATTAAGGCAGGACCCGGACACCATCATGCTGGGGGAAATCAGGGATACTGAAACAGCTGAAGTGGCATTCCATGCGGCTCTGACCGGCCATACCGTTCTGAGCACCTTGCACACCAACAGCTGTGTGGCAACGATCACCCGGCTGACGGACATGGGCATCGCGCCCCATATCATCAGCTCTGCCCTGAACGGGATCATTGCCCAGCGCCTTGTCAGGAAGATCTGCCCCAATTGCATGATTGACGATATCCCCTCCCGGGAGACCAGAACCATGCTGGGCCTGAAACCAAGAGCCGGGCTGGTGGCGAAGAAAGGCCAGGGGTGCGACCGCTGTGAACATACGGGGTACCATGGCAGGACCGGGATTTACGAAACCCTGATCATCAATACTGAAATGGAACTGCTGTTGAAACAGAAAGCAACAGAAGCAGAGATAAAAGCGCTGGCCGTATCAAGCGGCATGACATCCCTGTTTGACAGCGGCATGGAGAAAATCAACATGGGCATCACAACCTGCGAGGAGATTCTCCGTATCCTCGGTCCCCGGAACCTCCATGGATTTGCCTGCCCCGGTTGCGGGAACCTTATGCCGGAGCAGTACAATTATTGTCCCTATTGCTCCCGGCAGCTGAAACAGCGCTGCGGTCAATGCCAAAAGAATCTGGAGCCGGAGTGGAACGCCTGCCCGGACTGCGGAGAAAAGGCAAAGGGGAGAACGCTCCCTCCGGCTGATTGATTATTTCACGATAAAAACAGGGCAGTCTGATTTATGCAGTACCTGGTGGGCCACGGACCCCAGGAAAAGGCCCTCAAAATCAGAGACGCCCCGGGATCCCATTACCACCAGGTCGATTTTTTCAATTCTGACCACATCGGCAATGGTTGATCCGGGCAGCCCCTCTAAAATCCTGACTTCAAACTCCACGCCAGACTCTCCAAGCATCTCTTCATAGGGCTGGACAAGGGTTTCGGATGCTTTCATGATCTCGTTTATGGCCTGTTGGAAATAGGGCTCTGACAGGACCACCGGAAACCGGTTGTGGCAGTGGAGCAGGATAATCCTGGCCCCGAATTTCTCTGCCAGTTCAATGGCGTATTTCGTGGAATGCCGGGAATGGTCAGATCCGTCCACCGGATTTAAGATTTTCTCAAATTCCATCGCGCCTCCTTTCAGATCCGTTTTGATGGGAAGAACCGGATCCTGGTTACTTGGATATTGATTCAGGAGAAACCTTGTGAGGAGAAAAAACTTGCACCCAATATCTGCCTTACACGGCTATAGTATACCTTATTTTCCGGGAGAAGGTGAATCTAAAGTTTTCAATTCCGGATTTTTTTCTTAGCACTAAGATAAATTTTCCATTAAAACCAGGGAGGCGGCCTTGTAAATTTCACCTTTGGGGCGTATACTACCGGCTGTTTTTTTACCGGATAAATTGACGCTTATGGATGTGAAATATATCAATCCGTTTATCTCTGCCTCCATGGATGTATTTTCCACCTTTGCAGGTGTTGAATCCAGCCCTGGGACGCCCAGTGTAAGGGTAGAGCCCCTCACGAACAAGGATATCAACGGGTTCATCAGCCTTAACGGCCACGGAATCAGCGGATATTTCATCATTAATTTTTCTGCCTCCTTTTTACAGGAGATCCTGGCGGCTATCTTTGATCATACCCGGGCAACCAGGGAAGAACTCTACGACCTGGCAGGCGAGCTGACAAATATGATCACAGGTTCCGCCAAGGCAGAACTCTCCAAGAAAGGGTACTTTTTTGACGTAGCCGTCCCCAAAATCAGCCATACCACGCCGGTGATTCCGGATGACCTGAAAAAGAAGCCGATTATTGTTGTCCCCTTTGACACCCGGGCCGGAAAGTTCCACATAGAAGCCTCCATCCAGAGAATTGAGGAGGATTTTCAACAGGATACCTTGCCCGAAGTCGAAGCGCCGGACGGATATATCTCAGTGGATGCCTTTGCCAAAGAGACCCGGATGGATCCCATCAAAGTCCGGCGGCTGCTGAAAACCGGATTTTTAAACGGAAAAAAAATATCAAACAGCCAGTGGCATATCCCTGAAGAAGAACTGTTCAAAATCCAGGGTTACCGGCCGTCCAAAACCCGGGCCATGAAAAAAGTCCCCCAGAGCCTTCTGGATGAAACCATCAGTGTAAAGGAATTCTCCAGACTGTCCGGTCTTTCATCAGCAAAAATCAAAGGTTTTTTACGATCCGGTTTTCTCAAAGGGGTTCTGGACGACACCCAGACCTGGCGGGTCAGAAAAGGCCAGATTTCCAAGTTTATCAAAAACGCCTGATTCACGGATTTACCTGCCTGAATCAGGGCCGCTCCATACTGAAAATCCTGTAGAACCGGCAATTCCCACCTGAGTTGAAAAAGTGTTTGACAAATTAATTCCTTTAAATATAGACTCTTAAAATAGACTGATCGCTCGATCAGTTTTTTTTTGATTCTCCGAGCATGTTCCTGCTGATTCTGTGATTCTGTACTGCAAAACGAGACTTAAGCAATTGCCGGAAAGATGGCAAAAGCAACACACAGGTTATTTGTGGCTTGGTTCTGAAAGTATTTTTGGCAAATGCATAACCCTTAACCACGAAGGAGGCACAGGGTGGATTTTGACCTTACCAAAGAACAGGAAATGATCCGCAAAGAAGTCCGAAAGTTTGCCCGGAAAGAGATCGCCCCCATCGCAGGAGAGCTTGACGAAAAAGAGGAATTTTCAGAAGAGCTGACCAGAAAGATGGGAGAGTTAGGTCTGTTCGGCATGTTTGTATCAGAAGAATACGAAGGCCAGGCAATGGATTATATATCCTATATTATTGCCGTGGAAGAAATCGCCAGGATCGACGGTTCCCAGGCTGCCACCATTGCTGCGGGAAACTCCCTCGGGATCGGGCCCATCTTCTACTTTGGCACTGAAGAACAGAAACAGAAATACCTGCCCCGGCTCTGTGCCGGAGAAGGGCTTTGGGGCTTCGGACTTACCGAGCCCACAGCCGGATCCGATGCGGGCGGCTCAAAAACAACTGCTGTGCTTGACGGCGACGAATGGGTCATCAACGGATCAAAGATCTTTATCACCAACGCTGCCTGTGATTTGACAATGGGGGTCACGGTACAGGCCGTCACCGGCACCCGGGAGAACGGAAAGCCGGAATACTCCTGCATCCTTGTGGAAGCAGGCACACCGGGATTCAAGGCCATTCCCATGCACAACAAGATGATGTGGCGCGCCTCCAATACGGCAGAACTCTACTTTGACAATGTCAGGGTGCCAAAGGAAAATATCCTTGGCAACAAGGGTGACGGGTTTCACCAGATGCTGGCAACCCTTGACGGAGGCCGGCTCTCCATCGGCGCCATGGGGCTGGGTGGGGCACAGGGGGCCTATGACCTGGGCCTGAAATATGCTAAGGATAGGGAGCAGTTCGGTCAGCCCATCTCCAAATTCCAGGCAGTGGCATTTAAGCTGGCAGACTGCGCCATGGAAATCGAATGTGCCCGGAACCTGCTTTACAAGGCCTGCTGGCTGAAATCAAACCACAGGCCCTATGAAAAGGAAGCGGCCATGGGCAAGCTCTACTGCTCTGAAGTCATGGGCCGGGTGGTGGACCATGCGGTCCAGATCCACGGCGGCTACGGGCTGATGAAAGAGTATAACGTAGAGCGGTTCTACCGGGATCAGAAACTGCTGGAAATCGGGGAAGGCACCTCTGAGGTCCAGCGTATTGTAATCTCAAGATATATAGGATGTTAAGGATCGGCTTCAAAATCAGGTGTTCTTTGCTAGAACAAGTTATTTTGTAACGATTCCTAAAATAAGGAAACCCATAATGACTGATACCTCTCTTCTGCTTGTTGAAGAAAAAAACAAGGCTGCCGTTCTGACCCTCAACCGTCCCAAGGTCATGAACTGCCTGAACTTTGATCTGCTCTACGCCCTGAGGGATGAGATAGATGCACTCCAATACAGGACCGGTATCCGCTGCGTTATCATCACCGGAGCAGGGGAAAAATCCTTCTGCGCAGGGGCAGACCTTAAGGAAAGGGCCACCCTGACCCAGGATGAGGTCAAAAAATTTATCCTGACCATACGCAACCTTCTCACATCAATCCAGAACCTGCCCATACCGGTAATATCCGCCGTCAACGGCATTGCCCTCGGCGGCGGAACAGAGGTGGCCCTGGCATCGGATATCCGTATTGCTTCGGAAACCGCCTCCATGGGCCTGACAGAGACCCGGCTTGCCATCATTCCCGGCGGCGGCGGCACCCAGCGCCTGCCGAGGATCGTCGGGGTGGCCAAGGCCAAAGAACTGATATTCACGGGACGGCGGGTGGATGCAGCCGAAGCCCTGGATATCGGGCTGGTTAACCAGGTAGTCTCCCCGGACAGCCTCATGGATGCCTGCCTGGACATGGCGGCCATGATTGCGGAAACCGGACCCATTGCCGTGGAAATGGCCAAATACGCCATTGACAAAGGGATCGAAACCGATCTTGCCACCGGCCTTGCCATAGAGTCCAATGCATACAGGGTCACCATTCCCACCGAAGACCGGGTTGAGGGACTTACCGCTTTCAGGGAAAAACGCAAACCTGTTTACAAAGGGAGATAAGCCCATGACCCATAATCGGACCGAGAACCGCTCATTCTGGCTCGCCGAAGAAGAACAGCTCACCGCCCGCCAGCAGGAAGCCATCTGGCCGGGGGGCCAAAAGGCCGTTGACAACCTGGCCAAACGGAACAAACGCCCGGTAAGGGATCTGATTACCGGTCTCATTGACCCTGACACCCCGTTTTTCGAACTATCCCTGCTGGCCGGCTTTGGCATGGGGTACCCGGGGGTGGATGATGTACCCTGCGCCGGTATCGTCACCGGCATCGGAAAAATCCACGGCAACTGGACCATGATCATGGCCAACGACTCCAGGGTCAAGGCAGGCACCTATTTTCCCATTACCCTGAAAAAACATATGCGGGCCCAGGCCATCGCGGAGAAATGCGGGCTTAACTGCGTATACATCGCCGATTCCGGCGGGGTCTTCCTGCCGATGCAGGCCGACGTGTTCCCGGATGACCAGCACTTCGGCTCCATCTTTTACAACATGGCCCGGATGTCGGCCAAAGGGCTGCGGCAGGTAACCTTAAGCACCGGCGGCAACACAGCCGGCGGAGCCTATATCGTGTTCATGGCCTGCGAGTCCATCATGATCGACAAGCAGTCCTTCTCCTTTCTGGGCGGCCCTCCCCTGGTGAAGATGGCCACGGGCGAGGAGATCTCGGCCGAAGACCTGGGCGGCGCCAAGGTCCATACCGGCACATCCGGCGGAGCCGACCATATCTGCGGCGACCAGACCGAAGCCAT
>JAKSBB010001248.1 GCA_022361315.1 Desulfobacterales bacterium | reverse complement strand
TTGTGTCAGGGGCCATGTTTTCACCTTGGGGCACAGCCCGTCACCTTGCCGACAGGCGCTGGACGGCCAGGCGGCGGGCGCAGCAGGTGGCGATGGCGATGGCGTCGGCCACGTCCGGCGGGCTGGGGGGCTGGGGGAGGTTGAACTGGGTCTGCACGGCGAGCTGCATCTGCTGCTTGGAGGCGTGGCCGTTGCCGGTGAGGGCTTTTTTCACCTCGGTGGAGGGGAGGTTTTCGAGTTCGAGGTCGTGTGTGGCGGCGGCGAGGAGGATGACGCCGCGCGCGTGGGCCATGACGATGGCGGTGCGCGGGTGGGCGTAATGGGCGTAGAGTTTTTCGACGGCGAGGCGGGTGGGCTTGAGTTCTTCGATGACGCCGACGAGGTCGCCGTGGAGCTGGGCGAGGCGTTTGGGGAGCGCGGCCTTGGCGTCGAGTTTGAAGACGCCGGCCTCGACGAGCCTGGGATCGAGCGAGCCGGGCGTGACATCGACGCAGCCGTAGCCGGTGATGCGTGTGCCGGGATCGATGCCGAGGATGCGCATAGACACAAGGGTAACGGGTGAGCGGGCGCGAGCCAAAGGTTTGTTACGCGAGAGGTGGGTCGGCGTCTTCGGGTGATTCATCGAGCGGTTCGATCGAGCCGCGCCGCAGGACGAGGCGAGCGATCGGGGCGCTGAGCGCGTAGCCGACGAAGGCGGCGGCGATAGAGAGTTGTGGGAAGGTGGCGAGCAGGCCGACGAGGATGACACCGCCGGCGATGTAGTGGAACCGGCCGTGGTCGCGGAGGTAGCGGTTGATGATGTGCACGTAGGGCAGGTTGGAGACCATGGCCAACGCGACCAGGAGCATCGTGACGACCATGCAGACGGCGATGGTGCAGGCCCACAGCGTGTCGGGCCGATCGCCGGAGATCCACTGGAACAGGAGGATGAGCGAGGCGACGGCGCCGCCGGCCCCGGGCGAGGGCAGGCCCTTGAAGGCGAGCAGCGTCTGTCGCGTGGTGTCGTGTGTTTCGACGGTGTAGCGCGCCAGGCGCAGGCCGGCGCAGGCGACGTAGATCGCGCCGATGACGAGGACGGCCCGGCCGAAGTAGAGGTCGGCGCGGGCGGAGCTGAAGAAGGGGGTGCCGATGTGGACCAGGTGATCGACGAGCTGGATGGCGACGAACGCGGGCGCGACGCCGAACGTGACCATGTCGGCCATGGAGTCGAGCTGGGCGCCGAA
>JAKSBB010000621.1 GCA_022361315.1 Desulfobacterales bacterium | reverse complement strand
AGGATTTTAACCTCATCACGGAGACCGGCTTCAACGATGGCGTCAACGGTCTGTTTCATGGCGGGCATGGTGGTGGTGAGCAGGGCGGACAGGCAAACCACTTTGGCGCCTTTGGCTTTGATTTCTTCAACAAAGTTTTCCGGAGCAATGTCAACGCCGAGGTTGTGAACGGTGAGACCGGCGCTTTCCATCATCATGGCCACCAGGTTCTTTCCGATGTCGTGCAGGTCGCCTTTAACGGTACCGATGACAACGGAGGCACCGGCGGTGGCGCCGTCTTCACCCAGGTGGGGCTTGAGGATTTCAACGCAGGCACCCATGGCCTGTGCTGCCATGAGAACTTCAGGAATAAACATATCACCGGATTCCATCTTTTCACCAACGATGTCCATACCGGCGATCAGGCCGTTATTAAGGATGTCGCCTGCAGGTACGTCAGCTGCCAGTGCGGAATTAACCAAATCAGTAAGTTTAACTGCGTCGCAAGCCACCAGGGCTTCAGTCATCGCGTTAAAATCAGTCATAACCTCTCTCCTTTGTTAATATATTGTTCGCCGGAGCCCGAAGGCACCAACGTGCCGTAAAACGTTCCCTGGTTATCTATCAAGATTCGGGCCAGGAGGAGTAAATGATGTATATTTTAATTTAATAGCTTGATTTTATAGGTGGTTTTTCGGTTTGGTGAGTGGCCGGTACTCTGGGGTACTTATTTTTCTTTTTTTGAAGTTTTTTTATTTTCTTGAAATATTGCAATGGAATGAGAGAGACCTGTGACCGAATCAGAGTTTAACAGGGGTGATTCCGTATTTTTTCATCCGGTAGTTGAGCAGTTGAAGGGAGATTCCCAGGTACTTCGCGGTCCGGGTCAGATTGTTACCGCAGGCGGCCAGGGCATCGAGAATCTGTTCGGATTCATGGTGATCTGCAATGGCTTTGCGGTTGATGTGATGCTTTTTCATCCGGTAGTGGAGCAATTGACGTGAAATGCCCAGCTCCTCGGCCGCCGGTTTGAGTTTGCCCCGGGTTTTGGTTAGCACCCTGCGGATTCTGTCCCCTTCATCGTCTTCGGGAACAGGCTCCTCCTGGATGGGAAAGATTGGTGGTGCCGGTTTTCTGGGCGTTTCCGGAGGGGCATCATACAGGGTGATTCTCCGGTTCTGGGAGTCCAGAAAGAGGGGGGCAACCGTTTTGAAATAATGGGCCACATGGGATATGTCCAGCACCCGTTCCCTTTCCGTATGGTTCATGGCACCCTCAATGACATGGCCCAGTTCCCGGACATTACCGGGCCAGTCGTAGTTGTAGAACAATGCCAAAACTTCCCTGGAGACGGATATGATATACTTGTCCATTCTCCGGTTGAACCGCTCGATAAAATATTTGGTAAGCAGGCTGACGTCATCCTCCCGCTCCCGCAACGGCGGAATTTTGATCAGCACAACGGCCAGCCGGTAAAACAGGTCTTTTCTGAACCGCTTTGTATCATCCAGAATGCCCTGGGGAGGTGTGCTGGTTGAGGATATGATCCGGATATCAATGGGGATTTCCTCCAGCTCTCCCACCCTGCGGATCCGTTTCTCCTGAATGGCCCGGAGCATTTTGGTCTGCAGGGCCAGGGGCATGGAGTCTATTTCATCCAGAAACAGGGTACCGCCGTTGGCCTGCTCGAACAGGCCCTTCTGATCCATGGCCCCTGTAAACGCGCCTTTCCGGGTGCCGAACAGCAGCCCTTCAAACAGGGTTTCGGGAATGGCTGCGCAATTGATGGCCACATAGGGGTGCTCCCGTCTGGGACCGGCATTGTGGATGGCCTGGGCAAACATTTCTTTTCCCGTACCGGTTTCTCCGCAAAGCATGACCGAAGAATGCGAGGCTGCGGCTTTTCTGGCGGTATTCAACACCAGTTCCAACACCCGGGATTCCCCCATGATTTCAGTAAAGGTATACCGGGTCTTTTTGGTGAAGGGTTTTTTCAGGTTCGGGGCAGGGACGGTCTTCTTTTCCCGAAGCACTTTATGGTCCTTGAGAAATGAGATGCATCCCGTTACCCTGTCATTGTCCATAATGGGATAGGCATTCACCATGGTGTTGACCTTCATTCCTGCCCGGGGTTCGTAGGACATGGGAATTTCAACGCAGGCCTGACCGGTGGCAAGACACTGGAGGACAAGGCTTTCACTGGTTTGCAGACGGTAAACCTCCGTCACCTTTTTGCCAAGGACCTGGGCCGGTTCAAGCCCGTCGATGACCCCGTGGAACCGGTTGTAATAGACGATGCGCCCCTGGTCATTGATAATCATCACCCCTTCATCCATGAGATTGAAGGTTTCCAGCAGACGACTGCCTTGAATATCAAGGGCTTCCGGGAGGGCAAATTGATCAAGTGGGGTGGTCATTGGCCTTTGCTTTTTTTGGGGATTTAAATCTGGGAAAATTTTTCTTTTCTTTTACTTTAAAAAAAGAAAAATGACAACGCAAATTTTCTTTTTTTAAAGTGTTTGCTGGTAAATAATTCAGATATCATCCGAAAATCCGACGGAGGATGGCACCGATCCTCCCGCCTGAACGTTCAAGCAGGATCGCCTCTCTGTAGGACTGGATGATAAAAAGGAAGTCCGGCTGCTTTTTTGTTTTTCTGGAAAGCCGTTTGGTGAGCCGGCGGAACCCGCTGTCGTTTTTCATTTCCGGCAGCCGCAGCCACCGTTTCACCAGGGGGGTAATGTTGGCGTTCGTAACGGCACTCTCGCCGATCACTGCGTTGGGTTTTAACAGGGTGCTCATCATGATGGCATGCTGGGGCTTCAATTGTCTGACGCTGCGGAGCACAGATATGGCATCCGAGGTGGTCAGGCCTTTGACCTGGTTGCAGATGGTATAAAAGGCATTGGTCTGGTCCGGTCGCATCATCTTTTCCCGGACTTCGTTCTCATAGGCTTCCCTTCCCACTTCAGTGGGTTTACTCTGGGGCAGGGTGGTGTTGAAGTACTGGTTGAGGGGGCCGGGGCCAATACCGTGCAAATCAATGAAGGCACGGAGTGCCAGCAGGGCGGAACCGTCAAATCGTTTGATGGACTGAATGGCCTTGAGAATGCTGGTGGCGGTGAAGTCTTTTTTTATGCACAGAACCCTGACCACCTTGAGTTGCTCATCACTCAGGTTTCTGATCCGCATCACCAGCACCTTTGCGTTGGTGGCAGAGGCGTTTTTTTCTTCACAGAATACCCGGAGGACAATGTGCATGAGGGTACCGGGGGGCACATCCATATCCCTGGCCAGTTTATCCGTATCCGCCTTAATGGACGAACTGTTCGGGATGACAATGTTTTTACTGGCCTTATTCTCAAGTACCACGGTGTTGGGGTCTGTGACGGCATCGATAATATCCTGCCGTGACATCTGGGTACCTGAGATGAGTCGTTTGGTGGTATCTTCTTTTTTGTCTTCCTGGTTCATGCGCCCCTTTGTTCATAGATTTCCCACGGCATCCTTCCATTCATAAAACTATGCGGGCCATCCGTCAACCCTGATCCCCGGGACACCACAAGAATTGCACACCGCAGAAACCAAAGAATTTACCCCAAAGAATTTACCATTGAACTCAGCGCAGGCAGGCTGTAACATGTCCCCATTCGAAACCATCCTACGTGGAGATGCGCATCGGTATGAATGAAATGATCTCAAAACTCCTGATGAACTATGATCCGGGGAAACATGAGTTGCTGCTCAAGGCCAAGTTTGTATTGATGATTATTTTGTGCGGGATGGGGATACTGGTGTTCAGCCTCTGCTATACCGCCTGGTGGTCCGGATTGACCAACCTGATCATCTATTCCCAGACCGTTGGCCTGGGTATCCTTTGTGCCGCGTTGTTTTTATTGGTGCGCGGCAGGTATGAAGCCTGCGTTCATACGGTGTTCATCACTTCATTTTCCATCACCTGGGTCATCCTGTTCGGTGAAAACACGGAATCGGTTCTGGTGAAACTGGATACCGTGGTCTTTATCGTGGGGATTCAGGCGGCCATGCCGGTGATGCTCCTGAGGAACCGGCGGCCCATGGTGGCCTATTCACTGATCAATATCCTGATTTTTTTAATTTTTAATTACACCCTGTATACAACCACGGAAATTCCATTTGTGGACCAGATGGATTACTTCATGGATACCCTGGTGGTCATGGTGCTGGTGTCATTGGTTTCCCTGAGTTCTTTTTCCATTTTCAGGCAGGCCATGGATACCCTGAAGCTTGAACTGGAAGAACGACGCCAGGTGGAAAAGGAACTTGAAAGGGCCCGGCGTCAGGCTGAGGCCGGTGCCCAGGCGAAGATGGAGTTCCTGACAAACATGAGCCATGAGATCCGTACACCCATCAACGGGATCATGGGTATGGCCGAACTGGCCATGGACAAACCCCTTGACCATGACCTGAACAACATTATCCGCACCATTGATATGGAGGCGGATCAATTGATGGGCATTATCAACGGTATTCTTGATTTCTCAAAAATAGAGGCGGGCAAGCTAATACTTGAGTCGGTACCATTTGATTTAAGAGCGCTCTTTGACCAGACCTGTGCATCCATGGCCGTGGGTGTCCGGGCCAAACCCATTGAATTTATCGCCTTTATGCCGCCGGATGTGCCGGAGCAACTGATCGGCGATCCGGCCAGGCTGCGTCAGGTGATCGTCAATCTTGTTTCCAACGCCGCTAAATTTACCAGCAGGGGAGAGATCCTGGTTTCCTGTGAACTTGTCCGGCAAAACGAAACCCATGCCCATCTTCGGTTCAAGGTAAAAGATACCGGTATCGGGATTTCCAGGGACAAGCAAGGCACCATATTTGAGAGTTTCAGCCAGGCCGACGGTTCCACCACCCGGCAATACGGGGGAACCGGTCTGGGTACCACGATTTCAAAACAGCTTGTGGTCCTCATGGGCGGGACCATCGGCCTTGACAGTGAGCAGGGAAAGGGGACGGAGTTTTATTTTGACCTCCGGTTTGAAAAACAGCATGGGGGATCTGAAGATCGCTATACTCCGGAAGCCGCCGGTAATCGGGATGCGGACATCCGTGGCCTCAACATTCTTGTGGCACATGCAAACCAGACGGCCCGGAATGTATTGGAACACTATCTGGTCTCCTTCGGCTGCCTCCCCCTCATGGCAGATTCCGGAGAGGCGGCAATGGATATTCTGGAAGCGAATGCCTCCCGGGGCACACCGGTTGATCTGCTGATCGAGGACATCGGGCTGGCCTCTGATGGGAATAACCGGGGGGGCTTTACCCGTCTGCCCACCATCCTGATGGCTGCCATGGGCATGCAGGACACGGGAGATATTCAGCCCATCGGCAGAATGGTCTGCTATTTGTCAAAACCGGTGACAAAGTCGGAACTGGCCATGGCCATTGCCTCTGCCGCAGGGGGAGAACACCAGCCTGAAACCATTACCATCAAGCCATCCCCACCTGAATTGAAAAATCAGGGTGTCCGGATTTTGCTGGCTGAAGATTATCCCACCAATCAGAAAGTCACCATGCAATACCTGATGAAAGCCGGGTATAATGTGACCCTGGCCGACAACGGACGCACCGCCGTATTTTTGTATAAACGATCGGATTTTGATTTGATCCTCATGGATATCCAGATGCCTGAGCTGGACGGATACCAGGCCACCAGGCAGATTAGGGATCATGAGGCCGGTCTTGTGAAAAACGGAGACACTTCTGAACATGGCACCGCCAGGGTACCCATTATCGCCATGACCGCCCATGCCATTAAGGGGCACAGGGAGACCTGCCTGGCTGCAGGCATGGATGATTATATGTCAAAGCCCCTTAAACGGGCCGCTCTATTAGAGATGGTGGCCAAGTGGTCCGGGGAGAATAAATCCCCTGCTACAGTCTCACCCGCTGTGTCTGAAACAGAGAACACCTCAAAAGTCCCTGAGACCCCTGTGCTGCCCTTGGCCTGGGAGGTTGCCCTGGCTGAATTTGACAATGATAAGGAGTTCCTGGCGGAGGTCATCTCCGATTTTTTTTCCTCGGTGCAGGTACAGCTGGCCAGGATTGAAAAGGCGCTGAGTGAAGGGGATTCCAGGCGTATTGAGCAGGAGGCCCACGCCATCAAGGGCGGGGCCGCCAATCTCACCGCTGCCCCCCTGTCCCTGGCGGCACGGGCGCTGGAAGAAGCGGGAAGGGAAGGGGCTTTGGAAAACGGCAGGGCCTTGTTTAATACCCTTAAAAATGAATTCGGCCGCCTGAAAACCTACGTGGAGGTGTTCATCCCTTCCGGGCCTGCCGCTTCGGCCCCACGGAAGTAAAATTTATTTTTTAATCAGTTTTTTTAACAGATCAATCCGTTTCTGATTGTCCGCCCCTTTTCTGAATGAGATCACCAGGGGTTTGTCTTCCAATATTTGTTTCAGGGGTTTGACGTTGGAAATCCCCTCCTTGCCCGCCAGGTACATGGTCACATTGGGATCGGTCATGGCCACCTGAAACCTGCCGCCGGAAAGTTTTTTGAGCAGGGACACCTCATCCGAGTTTTTGTCCACATGTTTGGGAAAGGCTTTCATGGCGGCCTGCACCTTTTCCGGATACACATAGGTGGAGACGATGCCGACCTTATAGTTTTCAAACAGGTCTTCCACCGTATCAAATTTGACATCGGTGTCGTCCCGAACCACATACCCGAGGACCGACCAGTCCACAGGCGGGGAGGCGATAAATCCTTCGGTCACCTCTTCGGGCCAGGCCGGAAAATATCCCACGTAATCGGGCTTACCGGCCAGGTATTGGGCCCGTTTCCAGGGGTAGAATTCAACCACGAGGGTAATCCCCGCTTCCTCCAGAAGCATTCGCAGCTTCTGGATGCTGTTGCCCTGACTGGCCATTTCTGCCCCTGAATAAGGCTGCCAGTTCAATGAGGTGAGTTTCCAGGTCTCTGCCGCAACCGGTCCGGTCACAAGCAGGGTCAGCAAAGTCAATACGGCAAGACAACGGAAGTGACGCATAAATGTCCTCCTTTAAAGGTTGGGGGTGGGCATACCACAGACAAAAAGGAATTGGGAACTCAGCGAAAATCCCGGCGAAAAATTAAAATGGTTCTATGTTGCGGTATGACGGTGTGGTACCCTTCACTATAGCAGGAATTTGATGTTTGTCAATTCGGATAGCGGGTATGGAGCAGGCGCCCCTGACTATATTTTTTCCGCTGTGTTCGGCCGGTTGCCGTCTCCGGAGCCCTTTATTCCCCGGAATTCTTCTTCATATTCCGGTACCACTCCTCGTGGCCGTAAAGTTTATCGGAACAGTCCGGACATATGCTGTGGCTGAAAGAGGCTTCGGAGTGTTCCTGGATAAAGTTTTCCAGAATATTCCAATAGCCCTTGTCGTCTCTGATCTTTTTGCATTTTGAACAGATGGGGACAATGCCCCGCAGGGTTTTTATTTCCGCAAGCGCCGCTTTCAGTTCGGTGATCAGAGTTTCCCTTTCACCTTCTATTTTTTTCCGTTCGCTGATGTCAGTCAGGACGATTCTGAAGCCCGTTGCTTTGCCGTCTTTGACAATGGGGGAGGCGTTGAGCTGAACCCAGAGATCCTCGCCGTTACGGGTGTGCATCCGGTATTCCGTGGGGGGGATGGGTTTGCCGTATTTCCGGACGGCGATGCGGCGGGCGGCTTTCCCCCTGTGTTCCGGGCAAATCCAGTCCAGACCGTTGATGCCGGCGGCAATGTCCTTGTCGTCAATACCGAATAACTTCATGCCCATCCGGTTGGCATAGGTGATATTGAGTCTGTCATCGCTTTCCAGGACGGCACCCGGTAACAGTTCCGCCATCTCCCGGAATCGCTCTTCACTCTTTTTCAGGGCCGCTTCCATACGGATCCGGTCCGTGATATCCAGCACCGTGCCGATGATGCCGGCCACCTGCCCCGCTCTGTTCCGGTAGGCACTTTTGTCAAAGATGACGTCCCGCATCTGCCCGTCTGCGTTCTGAACCTGGGATTCATACCGCTGGGTGCCGCCGGTGGTAAACAGTTCCTCATCCTTGGTGCGATAAATATGGGAGAGTTCGCTGGGGCTGATATCCTGTACCGTTTTGCCGATCAATTCGTTCCGGTTTTTTCCGAAAAATGTTTCAAAGGCCCGGTTGAAACCGAGATACCGTCCCTCCCTGTCCTTGTAAAAAACGGGGATGGGCAGGGTGTTGATCAGAAGGGCGAGAAAGGCTTCCGCCTCTTCCTGTTTCTGTTCGGCCTGCCTGCGGGCAGTGATATCGAAAATCATGCCTTCGTAGGCCGTGATGTTTCCGTCTTCATCCCGGCGGCAGCAGGCATTTTCCGATACCCAGACCGTATCTCCGTTTTTCCGCCGGATTTCACATTCAAAGTTTTCAATGATACCGTCCCGTTCCAGTGTTTCTCTGAAGTGCCGCCTGTCTCCGGGATCGATAAAGAATTGTGCCTGGATATCGGTGACCCCGGACAGAAGCTGCTGGGGGCTGTTATAGCCCAGAATGTTTGCAAAGGCGGGATTGGCCCAGACGAATCTGCCGTCAGGGGTGGTGACGTAAAACCCCACCACGCCCCTTTCAACGATGCCGGTGAGTAATGCGGATGAGGATGTCCGTCGTCCCTGCAGGGCTGATTCAAGCTCCCTGACCCGGGTTTCCAATTCTTCATATGTGGGTTTGTCAGTCATGGCTGTGGTCTGGGCTAAATTGGGTTGGGTCCTAAACTTCGGACGAAATTTATTCTACACGAATTCATGCGGGTTGTAAAAAGAGACGGGGGCTTGAAATGATGTCGGGAGTTATCTGAATTTCTTTGTTTTTGAAAGGTTTTGGTCTGTTTGTTTCATAAATTAATAAAAAATAATTTATTTATTGACGTATTCCATCGAATTGGTGTAAACGGAAAATCTGATTTTTTAAATGAGCGGCGTTCATTGATTTGTCCTTTTGAGGGAAAGGGCAGTACTTTACCACACCAAACCAAGAAATCAAGGGGTTGATTGGGAAATAGGCAGCCACCCCTGCCGTGTCATCCCCCGGAGGAGACAAATGAAAAACATCAAAGCGTTTGACCCCGAACTTTATGCTGCCATTAATGCCGAGCAGAACCGGCAGCTGGACAACCTGGAACTGATTGCATCGGAGAATATTGTTTCACCGCGGGTCAGGGAGGCGGCAGGCTCCGTTCTGACCAACAAGTATGCGGAGGGCTATCCCTCCAAACGGTACTACGGCGGATGTGAGTACGTGGATATTTCCGAGACCCTGGCCATCCGGCGGGCAAAGGCGCTTTTCGGTGCCGAGCATGCCAATGTGCAGCCCCATTCCGGATCACAGGCCAACATGGGTGTGTATATGTCCGTGATCGAACCCGGTGATACCATCCTGGGGATGGACCTGACCCACGGGGGGCACCTCACCCACGGATCTCCCGTCAATTTTTCAGGCCTGCTTTACAATACCGTGTTTTACGGGGTGAGCCGGGACAACCAGCGCATTGACTTTGATATGGTCCGGGACCAGGCCCTGAAACACCGGCCTAAAATGATCGTTGCCGGGGCCAGTGCCTATCCCCGGGAAATTGATTTCGCATTGTTCCGGGAAATTGCCGACGAGGTGGATGCCCTGCTCATGGTGGATATGGCACACATTGCCGGGCTGGTTTCCGCCGGCCTCCACAACAATCCGGTGCCCCATGCCCATTTTGTAACATCCACCACCCACAAAACCCTGCGCGGCCCCCGAGGCGGTCTGATACTCTGCAGCGAGGAGATGGGACAGAAGTTGAACCTGCGGGTATTTCCCGGCATTCAGGGCGGGCCCCTTTGCCACACCATTGCCGCCAAGGCTGTCGCATTCAAAGAGGCCCAGTCCGACGGGTTCAGGGCTTATGCCGCCCAGGTGGTGGCCAACGCCAAAGCACTGGCTGCCGCCCTGATCGAAAAGGGCTATCATCTGACCACCGGCGGAACGGACAATCACCTGATGCTGGCGGACCTGACGGAACAGGGGATCACCGGTAAAGAGGCGGAAACCGTTCTG
The DNA here is from genome assembly GCA_022361315.1 of Desulfobacterales bacterium. The sequence continues at coordinate 8,383 of JAKSBB010000621.1, read as the reverse complement.
GACATGGCCGGCATCACCGTGAATAAAAACACCGTGCCCTTTGAAACCCGCAGCCCCTTTGTCACCAGCGGTATCCGTATCGGTGCCCAGGCCCTGACCTCCAGAGGAATGAAAGAAGAGGACATGACACGTATTGCCGGGTACATCCACCAGGTATTGACGGTCCGTAATGATGGGGACAAGGTGGCGGCCATCCGGGAGGAAGTCCGGGAATTCTCCAGGTCTTTTCCGGATTTCCAGGATACGATTGCAGGTACCAATTAGAACGGTGTGTACACCGGGCGGTCAACCATGGATGAGCACAGTGTGAGCACCAATGTTGGTTTCAGGGCTTGCAGGGCAGGCCTGACAGCGGTGTCCGAAACAGCTACGCAACCGGCAACGGTTGCGGAACCCGGGCTGGACACCCTGGCCGCCAAGTGCGGTATGGATAACCTCCTGGACGCGCTTATCCGTATTGATGCCGGTTCACCGGTCCATCCGGAGTTCCACTACATTCTGAAAGCGATTGACCGTGACGAAAGATTCGATCTCGATCCGGATCATGACGGTGGTTAACTTTTCTGAAAACTCGGCCAGCCGGGGATGGCGGGCAAGAAAATTCTTGAGATGAGCGGATTTGTCTTTTACCGTTTCCGCCTTCCCCAGCGCCGTTACGGCCATGGCATCGGAAAAGTCTTCCTCCCGGTTGGCTGCGGAATGGATCAGGAGGGCCACCCGGTCACAGGCGGCCAGGTTTTCATATTTCCGGGTGTCTTCGGGGGTCAGAAAATAGAGATATCTCAGGTCCTCTGAAAATGAAAATGCCACCAGGTTTGCATAGGGTTGTCCTGCTTTCTGGGTTGACAGAACGGCCAGCTTCTGATCGGTAAACAGGCGTTTGAGATTATTGATGGTGTCTTCACGGGTTGTGTTACGGGTTGTCATGGTCTTCCTTGTGTTTGGACGTGTCTGTTCAGGACAGCTTTGGGGTATACCGCCGGGGTTCACCTATGAGCCTGTATCCGGCAGCCCCTACCAGGCCCCGCAGCATTCTGGAGAATACGTACTCGTGAAAGGGGTAGAGCACGTACCAGTAGGAGATGCCGAATATGCCCCTGGGTAGAAAACGGGAATAGAGGTTCAGCTCGCACGTCCCGTTGTCCAGCGGTGTGATGGTGATTTCCAGAAGGGCTTCTCCGGGCATATTCATCTCTGCGATCAGCAGCAGACGGCTGGGGGGCTCTATTTCCAGCACCCGCCAGAAGTCAAGGGCGTCCCCAAGGCGCAATTCTTTACCTGACCGCCGACCCCGGTTCAGCCCCACACCGCCGGAGAAAATGTCCATCACCCCCCGGATCTGCCAGAGCAGGTCCGCCGCATAGTAACCGGTGCTGCCGCCGATACCCTGCACCGCCGGCCAGAGGTCTTCGGGTGTGGCTTCCACACGGGCCTTGTACCCGCATTTGAGCAGGGTGCCGCCGGTGTAGTCAGAATCTCCGCAATGGGTCCATTCCGGATATACCAGTTCCCCTGCATCGGCCCAGCAGGTATCCACCTGCTCCTGCCGGACCCGGTCCAGGGCCCGGTCTATGGCATCGGGGCAGGAGATCAGTTCCTGGGGAATCAGGTTCTGAATACTGTGTTCGGTACAGACCGTGGGCAGGCTTAAACCCTCGGCAAGGGGCTGAGCAATGGCAGCCGGCACCGGGGTGACCAGATGAATCCACAGGGATGAAAGTTTCGGGGTGAGCACAGGCACCGGAAACATCACCGGACGGGGAACGCCGGCCCGGGATGCGTAGATTTTAAACAGCTCCTTATAAGACACCACATCCGGGCCACCGATATCAAAGGTGCGGCCACGGACTTCCTTTACCTCCAGACAGCCCTGAAGATAGCCCAGTACATTGGTAATGGCAATGGGCTGGGTGGGCATGCGGACCCAGCGAGGGGTAATCATAACAGGCAGGTGTTCGGCAAGATATCTTAGTATTTCAAAGCTGGCAGAGCCTGACCCCAGTATCATGGCAGCCCGGAGCACGGTGGCCGGCACTTTGCCTTTCTGTAGGATCCGGCCCACCTCGTTTCTGGATATCAGGTGTTTGCTGATGTTGGGGTGGTCCATCTCCCCCAGGCCCCCCAGGTAGATGATGTGTGCCGCATCTTCCCTGGCCGCTGCCCGGACCATGTTTTCCGCCCCGATCCGGTCTGCCCCGCGGTAGGCACCTTTTCGTGAGATCATGGAGTGCACCAGATAGTAGATAGTTCCGCAACCCCGGACGGCACGTTCCAGGGAGCCCGGATCCATGATATCCCCGCGCACCAGCTGGATATTCGGATGCCGTCCCCAGGGCCGGCCGGCCATTTTTTCAAGAGACCTTCCCATGGCCCGGACGGTATAGCCGGCTTCCAGGAGTCGGGGAATCAGACGGCCGGCCACATACCCTGTGGCCCCGGTGACCAGGACGGGTGTGTTGGTATTTGTCATGGGACTCCTCTGTGCATCAAAGGGTGCGGGGATCGTAAGCCCAGTGGAGCAGGGCCTGTCGTTGCTTCGGCCTGCAGCTTTCGTCTCCTGGGGCGCAGTTTTTTCTGATGGCGCCCACGTGGCGGCTGATGCCCTTCCACCGCCTGACCTGCCGCAGGTCTTCCTCCGGCACCCGCCTTCCCATAAAATACCGGCAATACCATTGGAACCATCCCCTGGGATCGTCCGGGTGAATCCAGCCCAAATCTTCCCACATGGCCAGGGATTGGGAGGCCTCCACCTTATAATAGTTGAGGGAAGGGTCCCGTTTTCCCGGGGAAAGCCTTGCATTTTCAAACCAGTCTTCGGGAAACTCTTCCCTGCAGTCGTTCATATAGCAACCGCCGAAAATACCTAACGCCAGGAGTTCTTTAGGGGTGAGGGCCGGTTGGAATTCCGGATGAAACTCTTTGCCGACCGGTGCTGTGCATTCATAGGTATATCCCTGCTGCATCTGATCATTGACCGTCACAATTCTGGGCATTGCCGCCTCCTATGAATGATGCGGAGTAAATTCTTGCTTCACCATTGGCGTAAACCCTATAGACTATGGCAAAATATGTCAATCCATCTGTTTCGGGTTTCTTACCGGTGTATTGGAAGAAATGGTATTACTTTCACAGGAGGCGTCTGTGTACCTGTGGATCTAATTGAGTAGTCTTTTATTGTTGATTCTGTTAGACTTCGATTTGAACTCCCTCGCGTTAACTGTTTCAATCATAAAGGAAATGGTTATGAATGCTTTAATCACAAAAAGACGAAAATTTAGCTGCTGCCTTTTTACAATTTTAGTTTTAAATCTGTTTTCCATCAGTTTTGTCTGTTTAGAAGCCGGGGTTTGCAGCGACAACACCGATGGCAGCAACAGCAGCGCCAGCAGCGTTAGCGTTTTTGACATGGTGATCAACAGACCTGAAAGTTCTCCGCTCTACCGCTGGACAGAATCGATTTATACCGAGGTGTTCAGACGAATTGATATGAAAATCAGGTTCCACTACTACCCCTTAAAACGCGCCAGCGTTCAGGTCAACAGGGGAGAGGCCGACGGAGAGCCGGCAAGAATTTATTCCTATGCCGAGACCTATACCAATTTAGTCCGGGTTGACGAAGCTGTATTCTCCATGGTTGTGGCGGCATATGCATCAGATCCTTCAATCAAAGGGCTTGATGGATGGCAGAGTCTTAGAAATTCTGACTTTTTGGTGGAATATCCCAGGGGGATGAAGCTGTGCGAACTTAATCTGGCAAAAGTTGTCAGGCCGGATTTGCTCCGCGCCATCAACGAATCATACCAGGGACTCGCCAGGCTGGCCAAGAAACGGATTGATATTTATGTGGACGATGTGAATTCAACATCCCCGCTGATTGAGAATCCGGACTTTCAATTCAAGAGCCAGGTGCATGTGGCAGGTGTGATGCAGGAGACACCGTTGTACATGTATGTTCACAAAAAACATTCAGCCATCGTGCCTGAACTCGCCGGTACGATCCGATCAATGAAGTCCGAAGGGTTGATCGACACATACAGACAAGAGGTTTTTAATATAAAAAATTAGGTCATACAGATCCTCAAGAAGGCTGCTAAAGTTAATGTCATTTAAAAAAAAGGGCCCCGGCAAATTAGCCCGTAAACTCGTTGTAACCATTGTTCTCTTCAGTTTAATTGTCACCCTGATTATCACAAGTATTCAGCTTTTCCTGGAATATAGGAAGGATATCAACCAGATTCACAGCACCATACGGATGGTTGAAACCAGTTATGTGCCAAGCCTGGTGAACAGCCTCTGGGAGATCAATGATACCCAGGTAGATATTATTTTAAAGGGGATTCTCAGTCTTCCGGGAATGGAATACATTGAAATAAGAAAAAATGGTGAAAGTCATACGTCATTGGGGGCCTTGACATCGCGACACATCATTGACCGTGAACTTCCGTTAGCCATTCAGCTAAGGCACAAGCGTCTTCAACTCGGGGTGTTGCGGGTGGTAAACAGTCTTGACCGTGTTTATGAGCAATTAATAGATGATGCACTGGCCATATTCATCGGAAATGCGATGAAGACCTTTTTCGTATCTATCTTCGTATTTATTTTCATCCAATTGACGGTGACGCGCCGGCTGATGAAAATCGCCGAGTTCACGGAAGAACTTGATTTTGAAGAGCTGGGAAACGCGTTGATTCTGGGAAGAAGCAAAATCGGTGGGATGGGAGCCGATGAAATTGATCAAATTGCAACCGCCATGAATCTGATGCAGAAAAGATTGAAAAAAGAATTTCTTGAAAGAAATCAGGTGGAGACTGAAATTTCTGAAAGCAGAGAGCGGTTTAAAAAATTATTCAGCCGGGCGCCGGTGCCGCTGTGGGAGGAAGATTTCACCGAGGTGTTCAACGGCTTCAATGAATTACAAAGTGAAGGCGTCACGGATTTCAGGGCGTATTTTGATGATAACCCGTCCCGGGTTCAGTGGTTTGCCCGGAAAGTTTTGATTAAGGATGTGAACCACGAGACCCTCAAATTACACGAGGCCGCATCAAAAGAAGAATTGATGGGGAGTCTGGATAAAATATTTACAGAGAATTCACTCATTGGTTTCAAAGAAGAACTGATCTCTCTTTCCTCAGGTGCCAAGGAATTTGAAATTGAGGGGGAGGTGGGCACATTAAACAATAAAACAAAGCATGTGCTATTGAAATTGGCGCTGGACCATAATAAGTCCGGCGGAAAAGTGACGGCCCTGCTCAGTACGATAGATATCTCAAAACGAAAAGCCGCCGAGAAGGAAAATCGCCGCCTGCAAGCGGAGCTCATTCAGTCCCACAAAATGGAATCCGTTGGCACTTTGGCCGGCGGTATTGCCCATGAGTTTAACAATATCCTGAGTATCATCATAGGCAACAATGAGATGATAATGGAAGATCTCCCAAAATACAGCATAGCCCGGGAGAATTCCGACGAGATACGTATCGCCTCCTATCGTGCCAGGGATATTGTAAAGCAACTGCTGACCTTCAGCAGAAAAGACCATTCGTCAAAAACGGCCATTGATATAAAATCCGTGGTTGAGGAAACATTGAATCTGATAAAATCCACAACCCCTGCAAATATTGAGATCAGGACGGAAGTACCGGAGACTTGTTTTCCCGTATACGGTGATGCCACCCAGATTAATCAGGTTTTAATCAATTTATGTAATAATGCCATGGATGCATTGCCCGTATCAGGAGGGTGGATTGAAGTGGGTATTGAGAACGCTGCAATCAAGGGGAGTCATCCTCCGGTTCCTCCGGGGAATTATGTCAGGTTATGGGTTCGGGATAACGGCAGCGGCATGAATTCAGCGACCCTTGAGAGGGTTTTTGAACCCTATTTTTCCACAAAGGATGTCGGTGAAGGAACCGGAATTGGTCTGGCTGTTGTACACGGAATTGTCAAAAGTCACGGCGGCATCATCAATTGTGAGAGTTGCGAAGGCGAGGGAACAGCCTTCATGATGCTGATACCGGCATACGAAGGACCGCTTGATGAAGAATCAGAGCTGGATATGAATTTCCCGGGAAAAGGAGAAAGGATTCTCTATGTTGATGATGAACCCTCAATTGCGAAACTCGGTAAACGACACCTGGAGTCATTCGGATATCATGTGGTTGCAACAACCCGCCCCACAGACGCCCTTAACCTGGTAAAAGATCAACCCGAACGGTTTGATCTTGTTATTTCGGATATGGCAATGCCGGAAATGCCCGGGGATCAACTGGTTACTGAAATACTGAATATTAACCCTGAGATACTGGCAGTTATCTGTACCGGTTACAGTTCCCGGATGTCTGAAGCAAAAGCCGCCGAACTGGGGGTAAAGGCATTTCTCATGAAACCCCTGGACAGGACGGAACTGGCAAGAACGGTCAGGGAGGTTTTAGACAATTTCAGAACGTGACGTGCGCATGCTGGTAAAACACAGGTGATTTAAAAGACATGGGATTCCATGTTGATTTCTCTCCCGGAACCGTTTTAATATATATAGATCCACAACTCATAAATCGTAAAATATGTCGCATCTGCCCGGTAGGGTGGTGTTACGGAGGTGACGGATGAAAATTCGCCAAAACTGGATAGGTATTATTCTGGCTTTTACGTTGATCTTCCTGACCGGTCCGGCCGACATGGCCCGGGCTGAACGGACCATATCTTTCCTGAACTGGTCCGAATTTATTGATCCCGATTTAATCCCGGAGTTTGAGGCAGAGTTCGGAATCAAGGTGAAGGAAGTCTTTTTTGAGACGGACGAAGAGCGGGAGCAGAAACTGGCCTATACCCAGGGCAAGGGATACGATGTCATCCTGATGAGTGGACCCTATATCGAAAGCCACGAGAAACGCAAATGGATTACGCCGCTGGATATGGCTGCCATCCCCAACATCGTTCATGTGGACCCGCGATGGCGGTCGGCCTACCCCAAAGCCGAAATCTATGCCGTCCCCTATCTGTGCGGGAGTATCGGCATTATTTACCGCAGGGATCTGGTGCCGGTGGAAATTGATTCCTGGCAGCAGTTTTTCAGGCCTGATCCGGGCATTAAGGGAAAGATTTGCATGATCAATGACTCCAAAGAGGTGATCGGCATGGCATTGAAGGCCCTGGGCCATTCCGTGAACAGCGGGAAAACAGCCGAACTGGCCGAGGCAGAAAACCTGCTCATGGGCCAGCGCCCTTTTGTGAGCATTTACGCCACCCCGGATATCACGGAAACCTCCCCCATGGTTACCGGGGAGATGTGTATGAGTATGACCTACAACGGGGATGCCCTGGCCGTTCAGGAGTTTTCCCCGGAGATTCGCTTCGTGCTGCCGAAGGAGGGCGGCGGGTTATGGGTGGATTACCTCACCGTGGCTGCCAGTTCCGAGGATAAGGCAGGGGCCATGGCCTTTATCAATTTTTTAAACCGGCCGAAAAATGCGGCACGCCTGGCGGCGTTCACCTATTTCGCCAGCCCCAACAAGGCCGCGGAAGCGCACCTTTCAAAGGAACACCTGGAAAATCCGGTGATCTATCCGCCTAAAAATGTGCTGGACCGGTCCGAGTTTTTCCAGAAACTGTCCCCCCGGGTGCAGGGAAAGCGAAATCAGATCTTTTCCCGGGTGACCCAATAGGGTGTTCATGAAACTGCGTACCAAAACTCTTATCCTGCTCATTCCACTGATCGTTCTGCCCCTGCTGATTCTGGGGTGGATCGCATTTGAGCGGTTCAAAACCGTAGCACGGGATAAGACCTTTGAGCAGATGCAGACCCTGCTGGAACAGATTGCCCTGCATGTGGCGGCCGATCTTAAAACCCTGGAGGCCAATATTGAGCTGTTGTCCGGCTCAGACCTGCTCCACCGGTATCTGGTGGCGGATGAAGAGGACCGTTACAGCCTGTGGCAGAGACCACTGCTGACGCTTTTTTCCGGCTATATCCGTGCCTACCCGAACTATTATGAACTCCGGGCAATCCTGCCCGACGGGTACGAGGACACCCGGTGTACGCTGGAGAACATTCCCAACCTGCGGGATGAGGAGGGGGACTCCCCCTACTTCAAGGCCATGTTGGCAGCTGAAGATCCGTTGCAGATTTTCCTGGTGGAAAATCCGGATAACGGAGAAACTGCATTTATGGCCGGAAAACGGATGGTTCTCCGGGATAAGTCCTTTGAATGGACTGAGTCCCTGCGGGGATTCTTAATGATCACCATGCGGCCTGAGTTCCTTGCCAGGCAGGCAAGGGAGGGGCGTATCGGGAATGCCGGCAGGATTTATCTGACCGACAGCCGGGGAAATATTCTGTTTCTTCCGGAAGAAGAGGGGCAGGACCGTGAACTGCCCGGCGATCTTTTCT
>JAKSBB010001004.1 GCA_022361315.1 Desulfobacterales bacterium | reverse complement strand
TCGAAAGACCAAAGGCCCCCGATGACAAAGTGATTAGCCATTTGTCATAGTGTTCGGCATCGCTGTATTCAGCTTCCAAGGATGCTTTGCGTTCGCTTAGGTATGCCTGCTCGTCCATGAGATACTCGGCAGAAAGATATGTCATGCCCATGAGTAGATATGTGGGCGGATACTGTAGATCCATTATTAATATCGATTAGATAAGAACAAGTATTAAACTGACACAGATGGGAGAAAAACTATCTCGTAGAGATAGTTATGTGAACGGGTGCTTTCTACATACAAGGCCTGCTAGACTGCTAGATGCGCATGGGGGTGTCGTCGTTTCCGGGGGTGATGGACGAGTTGGATGTGAGTTTGTTGGAGGCGTGGGGTGAGGTGTGGGGGCGGTGTGTGCGTGATCCTGAGGAGGCGCGGAAGCGGTGGGGTCGGACGCGGGGTGTGGGGATGGGTAAGCCGGTGCGGGCGTGGTGTTTAACGCTGCGGGCGAGCGATACGCGGATTGGGGAGCTGGGGGGATGGATCGATGATCCGAGGGCGTTTGCGGAGCGGCGGGGGCACGGTGTGGTGATTGGTGGGGCGGGTTTGCGACGGTTGTGTGCGCCTGTAAGGATTGATTGGCCGGGCGTTAAGTTGTGTGATGCGGCGGGGGTGTTGGGGCGGAGTGTGGAGGCGGTGCGTCATTGGATGCCCGTTCGTCCGGGTCGCGAGCGTGGGGCGGGGAGCGCGTGTCCGGCGGTGTGGGAGGAGTTGAGCGAGGTGGGGAAGCCTTTGTGTGTTCGGTATGAGCCTGCGCGTGTGCATGGGCATGGGGGCGGGGATGTGGCGGTGGTGTGGACGAAGGGTGAGTTGAATCCGGGTGAGCGGTGGGGGCGGAGTCCGCATGTGGTGTGGGGGAGTTTGTGGCGGGGGTTGAGTGAGAAGTTGCCTGTGGGTTATGAGCTGGTGGTGCGGCGTGAGCCTCGGTTTAAGCCTTACGGAAAGGGGGAGCGTTTTCGTGGGTGGGACTGGGTTTGTCCGGGTCGGATGGTGGATGGGGTTTGGCGGGCGTGTGGGAGGCGGAGTCGTTTGTTGTTTGGGCCTTTGC
>JAKSBB010000043.1 GCA_022361315.1 Desulfobacterales bacterium | reverse complement strand
CCTACGCCGGCCACGGTGACGATAAGGGCCGGGGTGTCCGGTTTCACTTCAATTTTTTTTCTCGAACGCTGAATATGGACATCCAGCGCCCTGGAGTTGGCGTAAAGCTGGGAATCCGGCCAGATCTGCTGTTCGATGAAATTGCGGGACAGGCTTTCATCCGGGTGGGCCGTAAAGAGTTCCAGAAGCTGGAATTCGGTCTTGGTCAGTTTGACGGTCTGTCCCCTGAGGGTGACCTGACGGGTTTTGTGGTTGATGGCAAGATCCTGGATTTCCCGGGTTTCCCGTACCATAGAGCGGTCGAACCGGTTGAAAATGGCCGTAATCCTGGCGGACAGTTCCAGAAATTCGAAGGGTTTGACCATGTAATCATCTGCCCCGCTTTTGAGTCCCAGTACCTTGTCGGTGAGGGTGTCCCGGGCCGTGAGCATGATGATGGGCAGGTTGAATTCCCTTCTGAGGATCTCGCAGATGGCAATGCCGTCCAGATCCGGCAGGTTGAGGTCCAGCAGGATGAGATCCGGCCGGGTCTCCTTGGCCAGCTCGATCCCATCCCGGCCGGTGTATGCGGTGCAGACCCTGTACCCGTCCAGGGACAGGTTGGCGGTAAGGGTCCGGACAATGTCCTCGTCATCGTCAATGATCAGAATGGTTTTGTCAGGGGGATGTGTCATATCAGATCCTTAAGCAGTTGAGGTGTCCTGTGGCAGTGTGATGGTGAAGCAGGTGGTGTTGTTTTCCCGGGATACGGAAATCTTTCCTTTATGGGCTGTTACGATGGCTTTGGAGATGGCCAGCCCCATGCCGGCACCTTTCCGGGCATCCCTGGGAGAACTGTCCGAGGTGTAGAACTTCTGGAAGATGGTCTCCGGGTTTTCTTCGGCAATGCCGGGCCCCTGGTCTGTGATGCGGATATCGATCCAATTGTTCCGGGGGGCGACCGCGGCGGTTACCCGGGTGCCGGGACCTGAGAATTTGATGGCATTGTCCAGCAGATTAACCAGCACCTGTTCCATCCGTTCCAGGTCGATCACGGCGGTGATTGGCCCCTCGGTTTTGGCAGTCAGTTCCACCTCTTTTCTCATGGCAACGGGTCCCATGATTTCCACCACCTCTTCAACAAGCTGGGATATATCTTCCTGCTCAAATTCCCAGTCGATCTTCCCGGCCTCCAGTTTGGTGAAGTCGAACAGGTTTGAAATCAGCCGGGTGAGGCGGGAAATATTTTTTTCAATGATAAGGACATAATCCTCTTCATCCCCGCAGGTGCCGGATCTTTTCAGGTAGTCGATGCTGCCCCGCACCGCCGTGAGCGGGGTCCGTAACTCGTGGGACATATTGGCAAGGAAATCGGATTTCAGCTTGTCCAGCTTCATGAGTTCGTGGTTGGCCTGGGCCAGATCCCGGGTGGCCCGGGCCACTTTATCTTCAAGGCCATCCCTGTGGCGGGACAGGCTGTCGGCCATGAGGTTGAAATCTTTTCCCAATCTTTCCAACTCGTCACCGGTGCTAAGCTCCACCCGAGAGTTGAGATCTCCCGCAGACAATTGACGGCTTTTATCCTCCAGTTCTTCCAGGGGGCGCAGCACCAGGAAGCGGACCATCACCACCAGTACGGTAATGGTAACCAGGGTGATGACAAGGCCGGTGACTCCCAGAAGCATCTGGTTTTTCTTGAAGGTCTGCCGGAGATGTTCAAATGGGATGGTGATCCGGAGACCGCCGATGATGTCCGTCTTTAAAATGGTTTCGGAAGAGTGACACTTCACGCAACCGCGGGTTTTATATAAAGGAACCAGATAATCGAGGTTCTGTTGGGAAAACCGGTAATACTCATCGTCCATGCCTTGTCCGAAGATGTTCAGTCCCCGTGTTTCAAAGGGGTCCGGGGCATTGTCCCGGTTGATGGGAGTGAGGCTGGTGAGGCGGAACTGGTAAGACCGTTCTTTGAACGAATACTGAGACAGTTTTTTGGTCACCATGGAGGGGGTGAAAAGCTGGTAGGTG
>JAKSBB010000927.1 GCA_022361315.1 Desulfobacterales bacterium | reverse complement strand
GGCCCAGGTTTCGGTGAGGGTGGTGACGGCGCGGTGGGCAGCGGCATAACCGTCGTTGAACACCAGGGCGGCAGGGCCGGTCCGGCCCACTATACCGGCGATGGAGGACAAATTAATGACCACGGCTTTATCGGCAGCCTGCAGCAATGGAAATACGCTGTCGAACACCCAGCGCTTGGCTTTGAGGGTGGTTTCGATTTCCAGATCCCACTGGTCTTCCACATATGCGCCATGGACGGTTGGCCACCCGCCCCGCTCGATGTTGTTGATCAGGATGTCCAGACGGCCGTACTTATCCCGGATAAAATCGGCAACCTGCCCTACGTCCCCCAGGTCACGCAGGTCTGCGTTCAAGATATCATGGTCTGCCCCGGTAGCGACAAAATCCTTTTCCATCTGCTCAAAGGCATCGTCCCAATCGTGGCGGGTCAGCACCAGACGCGCCCCCTGCCGGGCCAGGTCCAGACCGATGCCTTTGCCGATTCCTTTTACCGCCCCCAGCACCAGGGCAACTTTTCCCTGAACATCCATCTTAGATATCTACCTCCAGATCTTTGCCGAAGAGCCGGTATTTCACCCAGGCAATACCGAAGTCCAGAAGGGCAAAGTCATCGGATTCCAGCTTTTTCATGAGGGCGTCCGGAATATTCAGATCATCCAGCAGGCCCTGGGCCTGAATTTCCTGCCGGAAGGTATCCAGGTCATAGAGGGCCATGTAAAACTGATCGGACTCCACCCCCTCCAGTTTACCCGGGCGGATCTGGTTCTTCAGGCTGATGAGCTGCATGAGCTTGTCATTCTGACGGTTGTGCTCAGCCACATCCTGGCCGTCCAGCCATTTGCCAACCGTAAGCTTGTGTTTGGGATCATGCCCCTTACAATGGTCCTCCTCGATCATGGCATAGAACTCCCGGATATTGCCGGTGGCCCTGTCCATGGCTATGGCCCGGGCAAGGGGATAGAGGCGGCATGAGGCGGGGCGGTCCTGATACACGGTACACCCCGCTTCCGATACCAGGGGACAGGCATGGCCGGTGGCCGGATTGGGCTTAAACGTAATAACGGGCAGACCGGATTCGGGGCCATAGTGCAGGGAGGTATATTCTCTGAGAAACTCAGCCGAGGACACCCCAAGGGCATTCTTCATTCTCAGGATATCATAGGGGGTCAACGCCTGGTTCAGATCACGGCAGCACTCGTTGAAGCAGGCATTACCGGGACCACAGTTAAATCCCATGGGGTCGTTAAGATCCACGGGGATCATTTCATCGTTATTGCTGTCACTCATATCTGCGCCTCTATTCCTTATTATATGCTAATCTTTTATAAATCCCATTCAAACGCGTACACTTTTATATTGGAAGGGCTAAATTAACACAGAACCTTAACTTTTTTCCAGATGATTTTACTTGCACCTGCCTCACTATATGTGGTAGCTGAACCCATGTTCTTCAATACATATTGTCTGACTAAAAAGTCATCAAAAAAATTGAATAAATTGTTAAATCCTTTTTTTTAAATTTTCTTGACAACAGGCTTTGGAGGGTGCTATTCCCATAACATTTATTTGGCGCAGAAGCCTCATTTTGTCAAAAGGTCGGGCCAAAGATACTTGGCAAAAGATACTGCGCTTTTAATTTGGATTAACAGGTCAACCGGAGAGTTTCGGTAGACCAAATATGTTGATAGAAACGCAGCACAACGGTATTTGTGCAATTTGATTAACTTTATTTATGGAGGTATTTTAAATGCCATCTTTTGTTATCACAGAAAAATGTGACGGCTGCAAAGGCGGGGATAAAACAGCATGCATGTACATCTGCCCCAATGACCTGATGGTTCTGGACGCCAACGAAATGAAAGCATACAACCAGGAACCCGATCAGTGCTGGGAATGCTTTTCTTGCGTAAAGATCTGCCCGACCCAGGCTATCGAAGTCCGCGGCTATGCCGACTTTGTACCGCTTG
>JAKSBB010000719.1 GCA_022361315.1 Desulfobacterales bacterium | reverse complement strand
TACTTCCTGGGCGGCTGCTTCATGGATGCCCTGGCCTTTGTCACCCTGACGGTGCCCATCTTCTTCCCCGTGGTCATGGAACTGGGATTTGATCCCATCTGGTTCGGGGTGATCATTGTGATGGTGACGGAAATGGGGGTAATTACACCACCTGTGGGCATCAATGTCTATGTGGTGTACGGAGTGGCTAAAAATGTGCTGCCGGAGAACGTTCCCCTGGAGAAAATATTCAAGGGAATTACCCCGTTCCTGGTGGCTGTGATCGTGGGGGTGGTGATTCTGATGCTCTTTCCACAGATCATTCTGTTTTTACCGAATCTGATGTACTAAACCTTAAGCGCCCTCTGCTTTACAAAGCAGAACACCTCTGCTATGCATTCCAGGGAAGCACTCATCCATCCGGTGTAGTTCACTTTTCCAGGGCCGGTGTGTTTCCCTAAATTTCCTGTCGGTTTCCATTGCCGGCATTTCCATGCAAAGGAGGTCTCCATGAATGTCCCCCTGTCCGATAATCCGCTATCCGTAGAAGTCCAGCTGGCCTGGGAGGTGATGACCTGCCGGGGTATGCGCACCGCCTATGACGGGCCGGATCACGCCTGTCAGTGGTTCAACCGGCATTACGGTCCCTTTCCGGCCTTTGACCGGATAAAGGACTACCCGGCCGCCCCACCGGGTGAAGATGAACAGCGGACCGTTGAAGCAGCCTGCAGCGGCAGTCGTTTCCAGATTCCCGAACTCATGAGCGGCTGCCGGAAGGCCCCTGTGATGACCATCGGCATCAATCCCAACCTGACGGCCTTCTGGCCGGGACATGACGGGGCCACCTGGGCCTATCCCTATTTTGATGATATCGGGCAGTACGCGGAATACTTCCGCCACCGCTCCGTCTGCCAGGAGCGGTTTCCCCTGGAATTCATACACAGCCATTTGAAGGACGGAAGTAAAATCACGGCTGTGAGCAGCGGCAACCTGAAACGGGCAACCCGGTCAAAAAGAGACGAACAGGTAACCATCGAACTGGATTACGATGACGGACCGGCACAAACTCTCAACCTTGACCGGGCCTATGAGGTATTCATGGACCGGGGCACACGGTTCGCCAATGGGGATGTGATCGCCGGCATCCCGGATCTCCCCGTGGGGGAAACCACCCCCCTGATCCAGGAAGAAATCGGCTACTATACACGATTCCGGAAAATCCTGAAGCGGTTTAAAGACCTGTCCGGAGAGCCCCTGGCCGCAGCAGAACTGAAACTGGGAGAAGATGTCTGCCAGGCGGATATGGTGGGCTGTGCCAGCCCGGGATGGGGCTCATGGTTCTCGGATACGGCCAGGGAAGGCATTACGGAGGAATGTGTCCGCAAACGGGGTTGGCTGGCCCAGCAACTGCTGCAGACCCGGCCGGCGGTTGTGGTTTTCGCAGGTCTCAGCGCCTACGGCATGTTTTACCGGCGATTCAAGATGGACATTACACCGTCCCTGCCGCCGGAAGGGGACACCTTCGAGATTCTCAAGGCATGCAGCGAAGGCAACTTCCGGCTGAAAGCCTCAACACCCGGCGGTGATGTCGATGCCCGGATTCTCATTTCCCCCCATTTTTCCTACGGGGATAATTTTGATCCCCAATGCCGGTTTGACCGGGACCAGTGGAAAACATTCACCCAGGAATTTCCGAAACAGGCCGACCTCCTGACACCCGTCACCACCCAAAACTGGAACAAAAGCCGCACCCTGGTATTCATCGAGCGGGAAGGCGCCCCCGGGCGTGACCAATTGGGTGAGGCGGCCTGGGATGCACTGACAGCCCGCAGGTACGATGCCGTGGATCTCCTGGGGAAAGGACTTCACAGTGAGTATACCGCCGGCCGCCTGGCATTTGATCCGGAACACGGCGGGCTTGCCCGCGCCGCCGGCCCCTGTGAATTCTGCAGCAATGCCCTTTTCCGCATCCATGGGGGATGCAGGTATACCCCGGACCGCCCGGCCCCATCTCCGGATACACTGCGTACTGCGGCCAGAACCCTGATAAAAAACCACACCCCATAAAACGCCGGAGGACCTATGCAACTATTGGATGCCGCACTGGCCTTTGTGCTGACCATGGCTGCCCTGGCCACGGTTGTGACGGTGATTATGGAATCCTGTATCCGGGTTGCCAGGATACGAAAGAAAAACTTTGTCCAGACCATCCGCCTGCTGACCCGGGAAATGGATAAGGATGCCCTGGGGCTGGATGACCGGGAGCTATGGGATTTTCTGGTGAGGGTAATCAAAAACCCGTCCGAGTCTTCATCGGACCAGATAAACGCCCAATGCCTCAAAATTCCCGATATCAACGACCGCCTGGTATGGCTCGGGCCGGATAAGGTGAGAGGTGCCGGAAAATTCGAACGGATCGGGAACTTCATCCGCCAGCTTTTCGGCGACGGCAAACGGTCAGCCATCCATGACAACGTCTCTCTTGAGTATCTGCTCCGCAGCCTGGCAGAAACACCGGCAATAAAACATGCGGTCCTGGAATCCAGGGATAAAACAGAGGTGGTGTTCAACCGTATTGCCAGAAAATATGAAGAAATTTCAGCCGGCATCTCCATCAGTTTTAAACGTCATGCCCAGGCATGGTCTGTGGGTATCGGTATTGCCGTTGCCCTGGCCTGCAACATCAATGCATTGACTATTTTTGAAGCCTATCTGGTGGATCCGGATCTGGCCCACACCGTCATCGAAAAATATGAAAACGATCTTCCAAAGGACAATACCGAAGATCCCTGGACCCTGCTTGCCAGGTCCAAGGCCCTGGGTATTCCCATCGGGTGGGATAGCGGCCCCTGTCCAAAACCCTGGACAGACGGATCGAAATCCCCCTCCCTGCTGGATTCGATCTGGCAGGGTTTAAATTGGTTCTTTCAGGTATCTCTCACCGGGATTCTCATCGGATTAGGCGCCCCTTTCTGGTTTGATGTGGCCAAACGCCTGTCCCAGATCCGCAAAGGGCTTCAGACGGAGGCGGCTTCCAAGGAGTTCCGCTTTTCCGCGGAAAACGCCAACGGCAGTGCGGAAAAGCGCCGGAAGATTGTAGAGCGGGTGCTGAACGAAGCCGCCAGTGAGGCGAAGTTCGATGTGGGGATGTCGTCCTGAGTTACTCAAGGACCTTGCTCGCAGGATGGTCGTTCCGCCACTTCCTCCACTGGGTGTCTTCCGAGTCCAGCTTGGGAAGCCAGCGCTTGAAATACTGCCCCTGAATCCCCATCAGCCCCCTACGGTAAGGATACCAGAGGCTTCCGGTCTCCCTGTCATATAGGACAAAAGTGTTCTTGTAGGTCCACCCCGAGGGTACGAGGGTCAGGGTCTGCCCATCGATTTCACGGCTGTACACAGCTGTCAGATTCACAAGCGGTCAGTACCCTGCGGTGACCGGCAGCCCCCCGACCTGTATATTTGCCAGTTCATGGTATCTGAGGCGATCTACGGAAAAGGCATGGGACTCTCCGTTATGCCGGAATCCGATCACCCGATGATGTCCTTTCAGGTGTTCGGGCCGGGCTTTCACCCCGCTCTCATCCAGCGGGGTAAAGGCAAATCGTCCGATACCGTATTGAAATTTTTCCGGTTTGAAACCAAGAGACCTGGCCTGGGTGACATCCCAGGTTTCTCCGGTACGGTCTTTGATATATACCTTTTCTCCATCCCGGGTTTCTCCGGCAACGGTCTGCCAGACCAGGGGGAGAACCACCAGAACGGCAGCCAGGAAGATCAGTCGTTTTTTTATCATGGTCAGCTCCTCAATAAATCGTTACGTATCAGATTTATTGTCGTGAAAACCGACCATACCTTTCAAAACGGCCAGAAATAAAAAAGGGGGTGAGGGTATCCGGCTATTTTGCCCGGAACTCATCCGGGTCGATCCTGTACCGTTTCATGATCTGCTGAAGGGCCTGGCGGTCCATGGCACAGCGTTTGGCCGCCTGGGTGATATTGCCGCCGGTCATGGTGAGCATGGCACCGATGTAATTGTGGTTGAACTGGTTGAGTATCTTCTCTTTGGCGGCTTTGTAGGGCATGCTCCCGGTTTCCTGGTCCAGTTCCTGGCAGGTGTTGTCCGGGTCGTCCTCACCCCGGATGGGGATGTTGGCCCTGCGGATGGTATCGCCTTCGGAATAGAGTATTCCCTGGACCAGGACATTTTCAAGCTCCCGGACATTTCCCTGCCAATGCTGCTTCATGAGCAGATCCCGGACGTTTTCGGACAGGCGTTTGGGGGACTTATTCAGCTTTTCGCAATGTTTGGCCAGCAGGTGGTCGGAGAGCAGGGGGATATCGGTAATCCGGTCCCGCAGGGGCGGTAACTCAATGGTGATCACGGAAAGGCGGTAGAAGAAATCTTCCCGGAACTCCTTATTGGCGATCTTTTCCCGCAGATCCTGGTTGGTGGAGGCGATGATCCTTACATCCACCTTGTCCACCCGGGTATCCCCCAGGGGTTTCACTTCCTTTTCCTGGATCACACGGAGCAGTTTTGTCTGAATGGTGGGGCCCACATCCCCGATCTCATCGAGAAAAATCGTCCCCTTGTCCGCCTCCTGAAATAACCCGGTCTTATCCCGGTAGGCATTGGTAAACGCCCCCTTCTTATAGCCGAACAACTCGCTTTCCAGGATATGCTCAGGAATCGTGGGGCAGTTCACCGGAATATAGGATTTGTCTTTCCTGTCGCTCAGGGCATGGATGGACCGGGCGGTGAGATCCTTACCGGTGCCGGATTCACCGGTGATCAATACGGTGACATCCGACCCCGCCACCAGGGATATCTTTTCAAATACCTTCTCCATGGCCGGGCTCTGGCCGATGAGGGGCAGGGTTTCCGTCTTGCAGGCCTTCTGCAGCCGTTTGTTTTCGTTCAGCAGGCGGCTGCGCTCCAGGGCCTTCTGTATCTTGAAAATAATTTCATCCTGCTCAAAGGGTTTGGAGATAAAATCGTAGGCCCCCTTTTTAATGGCGGCAACAGCGGACTCTATATTCCCGTAGGCCGTAAGCATCACCACGGTCAGGTCGGGATAAGCGGTTTTGAGCCGGTCCAGGAGTTCAAACCCGTCCATTTCGGGCATGCGGATATCGGAGATCACCAGGTCAAAGGAGACATCGGTCTGTTGGATCACGTTCAACGCCATCTCTCCGGAAAAGGCCATGGTCACCTTGCAGTCCAGTTCAGGCTCCAGGGTTCTCTGGAGCAGACGGGTCATATCCTTTTCATCATCCACCACAAGAATACGGGCGGTCATGTCTTAATCTCCTTACGATAACTGATTAGACGAAACAATTTATACCTTAGCCGTTTTGAATCTCAGACGCCGTTTTCAGGGGCAGCCGGATGGAAAATGCCGCCCCCCGGTCCTCACGATTGGCGGCCGAAATATCACCGCCGTGGCGGCGGATAATCCCATATCCCACGGACAAGCCCAGCCCTGTGCCCCGGCCCACCGGTTTGGTGGTGAAAAAGGGGTCGAAAATCCG
>JAKSBB010000246.1 GCA_022361315.1 Desulfobacterales bacterium | reverse complement strand
TATGGTTCCCAGATAAATATTGATCCCTGAGAGGGGATTTCTGATCTCATGGGCAATCCCGGCGGATACATGTCCCAGGGATGCCATTTTATCCTGGATGGTGAGCAGATGTTCCAGGCGTTTGGCCTCGGTCATGTCCATGAAGATGAGCAGGAAGGCGTCCTGATCGTGGTAATCCATCGGGGTGGCAATACAGGTGACCCAATTCAGATTGTCCTCATCTTCGATGCCGTCACCGGAATAAAAACGGAAAGCCACCTCCGCAGTTTGCAAGTCGTCTTCGGCCATCTGCCGGAAAAAGGTTCTGGCCGGGTCCACGTCATCCCCGTAGAATCTGGGTTCGGTATCGGGGTTCAAAAAGTCCAGGTCTCCCAGAAGGCGGCCCATATTAGAATTCTGATGAACCACGCTGTTGTTCTGGACAATGGCGATACCGTTGGGGGAATACTCCACCAGATCGTGGAAACGCTTCTCACTCTTCTGCATGGCCTGTTCCGCTTTTTTACGCTGGATCAGCCGCCACATACCGTGGGCCAGGAGGTTGAGTTGCCTTAAATCAGACAGGGTATATTCGGAGTCTTTGTTCCCCATGCCGGCCACCACGACGATGTTACCATTATTAAATATGGGCACGTTCATATAGCGACGGATCTGCCGGTGGACTTCCGGCACCCCCCGAAGGTCCGGGTTTGACCCGTGATAATCATTGGAGATCATGGGTTTACCCGTGCGCACCGCATCTCCCCAGAATCCTTTGGTCTCTTCCGGGAAACCGTGTCTGTGGCGCACCACCCTGAATTTTGCCCCCTGATTTTCCCGGCTGGCCGAATCCACCACATAGGTACTGCCGTCCTGATCTTCCAGGGTGAGATACCCGAAGCTGCTCCGGGTGAGTTCCAGCATCTGCCGGAACGCAAACTCTATGATGTCACGCACGGACTTGTGGGGGCGTTCGTTGAGTGTCAACAGCGCCTCAAGCCCGATCTCATTGAACCGCAGGGCCTCGGTGCGATAGGCCACCTGTCGTTTAAGCTCCATATTCCACAGCAGGATGGCGGCAATCACCACCAATGCCGTGCCGGCGATACCCAGCATGGTGTACCAGAAGGTCCGGGTCTTATAAAAATTGGGGGTATCCAGGCGTACCCACCGGCTGTAGATGGCCTGATGCTCCTCCTGGGTGATGGATGCCAGGGCCTTTTCGATGATATTCAGAAACAGCGGCCAATCCTTCCGGATGCCCATACCGTGGTGGAGTTCAAACCCGGTGTCACCGGCAAGCCGCAGATTGGGAATTTTTTCGGTTTCAATAATGTAGAGGGCGTTGGGCACTTCCGTGATCATGGCATCCAGCTCCCCGAAGGAAACCATCCGTATGCCCTCCAGGGAGGAAGCCACATCCACAATGGTCAGTTCAGGATACATCTCCCGGATGAATTCCCCGACGGCATACTGCCGTACCACACCGATATTCATTCCCCGCATCTTATCCAGGGTGAGATTTTCACTGATGTCCTTGTTGACAATGATGGTGGTTTTCAGATTCAAAAACGGGGAGGACCAGTTCATGAACCCCCGCCGTTCGGTGGTTTCCTGCCCGGCTGAGATGATATCAATGGTACCGTTTCTTGCCCGGTGGAGCATCTCCTCCCAGGATCCCACACTGACCTTTTTGAACCTGAAGTTCAGCTTTTCCTCTATGAGACGGATATAGTCCGCTGCCATGCCGGTGGGTTTACCGTCCGCCCCCAGAAAATCCAGGGGCGGCCAGTCCGGCGTATGGGCCAGGCGAACCTTCCGGTCGTGTTCGTTCAGCCATTGTTCTTCTGCAGGCGTCAGTTCCGGAACTGCCCCCCGGGAATACGCAGGTGCCATGAACAAAAAAAGAAGAAAATATATGATTAACCTGTGTTTCATAAACCTCTATGGGTTAAAGTCAGCCAAAGTGTAAATAATCTAAATCCAAAGATCCAATAATCATACCATAACACCCCGGCAAATAAAATTTGTGCTGAAGCGCCCGCCACAGGCCGTTAAGCGGTTATGAAAAATACCCCAACTGATGAGATCTTTTGAAAACAATGGGGTTCGGGTCTGATAAAATTATCAGATTCCCCACACAGATCTAACAAATTTATTATCCGCCATCCCACACCTCACGATCGAACAAACACAGACCAATAATAGTAATATATTGAATTTAAAGGACAAAACGCACCACCACATTCAAGTGGCATA
>JAKSBB010000774.1 GCA_022361315.1 Desulfobacterales bacterium | reverse complement strand
GAGGTCCGCCAGGGTTTCCACCCCTTTTTCACGGGTGTGGATGATGCCGGGACCATGGGCGTGGAGGAACATGATCTGAGTATCTTTGAATTCTTTGGGCTGGAACTCGTCAAGCACGGCATTGGCCAGGGATGTGGCCTGGACACCGGAGGTATAGCCCATGGGCAGATCAATGGCGGAGGCCACCGGGAAACGTCCTCTGGAATAGGCCAGAACCGTCATGCCGATGTCTGCGATGCCCTGGACAACCCCGTCATAGGTCTGGGGGGCTTTGGTCAGGGTGCCGGCAGGAAAGTATTGGATGACAACTTCTCCGTTGGTCCGTTTTTCAACCTCGTTACACCAGCTTTCGGCCAGTTGGCTCTGGATGTGCGTGGGCGGAAAAAAGTTGGCATATCTCAGCGTGGTTTTTGCTGAAACTGTAGGGATGTAAACCAGGCAAAGGGTTAGAATTAATAGACAAGACCATTTTACTCGTTTCATGGCAACCTCCGAATAAGGTGGATAAAATATGTTACATTGTAACTATAAGCCAGCTAAAGTGATTACCCCATAGTATAAGAGGGTGGAAGGCTGTCAAGGAAAAAAAAGGGGGACAGTGGTTGCAGGCATAAAAAACTGGTTGATTCATCAACTAAGCCCGTCTGGCGAGGGTCTCGGGCGTTTGATGAATTAAAAGTTGTAGCTTTTATTTAGCTTTTAAATAGCTTTTTTTCAGGATCCATATCCCCGGGAAAATAGCTGGGCAGCGGGATAAATTTTTTTTCCGGGCGATTTTTCGTAAAAATGGTGGGAAATTGCAGGATCAACTACTCAAACCCCTTGTCTCCTTCCGGACCGGCCGGGGGCAGGGGCGGGGTAACGGCCGGCTTCGGTCTGGTCGGTTTAGGCCTGGTGAGTTTAGATTTGGTTGGTTTCTGCTTTTCCGTTTTCGGTGTGGCCGGCCGGGTGGCTTCCTTCTTTGGAGGCACAGCAGGGGCTGGCTTGGCAACGGGAAGTGTTGTTTCCTCTGACAATACCGGGGTGATTTCAATCACCGGCGGCGGCAGTACAGGGACCGGATCTGTTTTATCCGTTGTCTCCGGCTTTATTTCATGGGGTTCCGGCTGAATGGCAGGCATTTCTTCAGACACAGGCAAAGGGGCTTCGGTTTTGAATACCGGGGCAGGTATCTCCGGGGCAGGTGTGGGATAGAATTCCCGGACTGCCAGGACCAGTGCGGCCAAAAGCAGTAGAATAAGCAGCACCAGCCTGAAATAGGAGCGTGCGGGTTGGGGCCTGCTTTCCCCCAAGAGTACATCAATCACTTCATCCATCTGTGACACCGCAACAGATTTGATACCTTTCTCCCGCAACCGGGTCATCAGGGCAGAAGGAATGTCGTCCAGATTCTCCACAGGGAACAGGAGGGTGTCCCCGGGTGCCAGCAGATCAACGGCAGTGGTCAGCTTCTGTTCAATACCGGCCACCCCTGTGATGCGGCCGTCTCCCTGAACCTCCCCGGTGGCGGCCACCGTGCAGGGATCTGTTTCCAATACCTGGCCGGCAAAGGCGACGGCAAAGGCCAGCCCGCCGCTGCGGCCGGTGATATCGGCATCATGCCCCACCCGTTCGGCCAGGTCAAAGCCCGCGTTCACCGGATCCAGGCGCAGGTCCCTGGCCAGGACCGCGGCAAAAACGGCGTGGACGGCTTTCTGGGCTGCGATGGTGAAATCCCCCAGAGGCTCGGTAAGGATATAGGCATCCACGGGTTTGGAGGTCCCGGGGGGCATGGGGTAGGGGGTGCAGAAGACCGTATAGTGGCTTCCGTCTTCGAAAAGAAGGAAGGTATTGTTCATGTAAGGGTTACCGTCCAGAGGGAAAGGTCCAGGGTATCGATCTCGTCAATCCGTCCTGCGGTCCGCCCGTGGGTGATTTTTCCGGTGAGGATGACCTGGCCTGCGGCGTCCTTTACGGTGGCTGTGGCGCCCTGATCCGAAACGTCGGTTCCGATGACGTCCAGAGTAACCATCCCCTTGCCGGGGTGGCCGGGTTCCGGAAATATGCCCAGCTTGAATCTGCCGCAGCCGCTTTCCAGATATACAGGAGCTGAGCCCGGTGCGGCTGCTTTTGTGGCTGCCGCCTTGAGACGGCCGAAACTGATGATGTCGGCGCTGGTTTCAGATATATCAGGTGTTTCTTCCAGCACACAGAGCAACTCCCATCCGGCAAGGCAGTCCGGGCAGGATGCCAGGTGATCCAGATCCGCTTCTGTGGCCCCGGCAAGTCCACCCGGCCTGGACAGCCGGTAAATGGCCTCAGGGGTAAGATGGGGTGCCGGTGCCTCTTGTTTCCACATCTGCCATGTGTGCAGGGCTGAGGTGAGTGTTGTCATTATTGCCTCTTATCCATTATTGTCATTAGACCGTTATACTTATCGCTGTTCGGGGGTCCAGCCATGTTTTTTCAGGCAGTCCTTCATTTTTTTCTTGGCGCTGATCTCACGCTGGCGGATGGTTTCAATGGCGCAGCCGAAGCGTTCGGCCAGCACTTTTAGCTTGGTACCCTGAATCTGCCGGGCCACCAGAATCATCCGCTCGGCAGCCTGCTCCAGTCCGTCCAGGCATTTTTGCATCACCCGTCCCAGGTCTTTGTTCAGGACCTCTTTTTCCTGGCCTGCCCGGGCATCTCCGTCCCTGGCAATGGCAACCATGGGATTGTGGTCTGCGGACTGCACCGAGACCAGGGTGGCTTCAATCCGGTGGATCTCTGCCTCATCCCATCCCAGATGGGCTTTCAGACGATCGATATCCGGGGTTTTTCCCTGTTCAACAATGGCATTTTTAGCCGCCAGCAACTGCTTGACCCGGGTCTGTTTTTCCTGGGGCAGCCGGATCTGGGGGCCCCGCCGGAGAGCATCCATAATTTCACCCTGGATCCGGATGGCCGCATAGGCATGAAAGGGCACCTTCTTTGACGGGTCGAACCGTCGCTTGGCATCCATGAACCCGATCACGCCGTGGTGATAGATATCTTCCTTTGAAAAGAAACCGGATTCCGCCATGGGGCAGTACTTCTTGTACAAATAGCCGGCGATTTTTTTTATCCGGGCCTCATCCTCTGTTGATAATCTGTTCACGCAGCGCCTTTTAATCTTCCTATCGAAGCCTTTTGGATTTTTTCCTTAAAAACTTGTAAAATCCCCGAAACCCGACGATATACAATACACAGCCAATGAATACCGGTTGTACCCTCAACCCCTTAACTTTGTCAATCCGGTCCCGGGAGACGGGACGGGGTAAGGAGCAAAGGCAAATGCGCGGACTGGTGAAGATGCTGAAACGGCTCACGGCCATGGGAATTATAATGGGAATGATGATCACAGGCGGATGCGCAACGGATACGGCGGTGGCACCGGTGGCCGGTGAAGGCTCCGTCCTGACGGATATGATCCGGCAGGCGGTTCTGGATATCCGGGCCAAATATCCCCTGCAGGGGGAGCGTATCCAGGTGAGCCCCAATAATTTTTGGGAACGCGAGACATTGATGAACCTGCCGTTCTCCAGCATACTCAGCGATTCCCTGGCCGCAG
>JAKSBB010000171.1 GCA_022361315.1 Desulfobacterales bacterium | reverse complement strand
GCCGTCAAAGAAGTTACTTTCCCCGATGAAGTCCGCCACAAAGAGGTTTGCCGGTTCTTCGTAGATTTCTTTTGGATTCCCGATCTGCTCTATTTTACCGTTGTTCATCACCACGATACGGTCGGACATGGTCAGGGCCTCTTCCTGATCGTGGGTAACGAAGACAAAGGTGATGCCCAGTTTCCGGTGAAGCTGCCGCAGTTCCAGGCGCATTTCTTTTCTCAACTTGTGGTCCAGGGCGCTCAGGGGTTCGTCCAGAAGGAGGATCAGGGGTTCATTGACGATGGCCCGGGCAATGGCCACCCGCTGCTGCTGACCGCCGGAAAGACGTTGAATGCGCCGCTCACCGAAACCGGCAAGTTTCACCATGGCAAGGGCCGCTTCCACCTTTTCCCGTATTTCCGCTTCCGGCCGGCCCTTGAGACTGAGGCCGAAGGCAATGTTCTGATAGACCGTCATGTGGGGGAAAAGGGCATAGCTCTGGAATACGGTGTTCACGTCCCGCTCCGCAGCGGGAATGTCATTGCTGATCACCCCGTTGATGACCACCCGGCCGGTATCGCAGGTTTCCAGGCCGGCAATCATGCGGAGCATGGTGGTTTTTCCACATCCGGACGGTCCTAAAAGTGTCAGGAATTCACCCCTGTGGATATCCAGGGAAATATTGTCCACCACGGTCTGGTGGTCAAAAACCTTGGTTACGCTCTGAAAGGAGACAATTGGTTTGCTCATAGCCCCCGTATTCACATCAGTTGAGCCACTCGGCAACGGACATGAGTTTTACAATCAACTGGTCTTCGTTAAAGGGTTTACGGATAAAATCGGCTGCCCCCATGGACATGATTTTTTTGAAGGTGGCATCGTTGGTCTGGGAGGTGAGCACCACAAAGGGAATCCGTTTATAATCTTCGTTACGCTGAAGTTTACCCAGGAGTTCCACCCCGTTCATCACCGGCATATTCAGGTCAGAGATAATCAGGTCCGGCCGCATGACGGTGACGGCATCCAGGGCCTGTTTGCCGTTGGTGGCCTGGGTGACCTTGCCCACCCCGTGTTTTTCAAGGCTTTTGACGATAAGCGTCCGCATGAGTGCCGCGTCTTCCACCACCAGTACCGACATGTCCTGAAGTTTTTTCATCCCGTCCTCTTGGCTTTTGGGTTTAAATTACAGGACTATACACATAACCCTGGTATTCAGCAATTTAGAAAATTATAAGGCATTCTTTTATGTCTGATTTGTTGCCTTAGCTGGCCCGCCGTTTCAGGGCATCTGCATCAGCGGGCCGGGACATGGGCGTAAGTTCCTGGGCAGCCGCCATTTTCTCTTTGAGAAACGGGGCATAGGCCATATCGGTTTTCATGATATGGTTTTTCAGCCAGTCCTTGAGAAAGTCCATCAGGTCCATGGTCACACTGGCCTTGCCCTCGGAGAATTCCTTGCCGAAGGCCGATACCTGTGCCACCAGCTCCTGGTGCACCTTTTTGTGGGCGGTGGTTTCCGGATAACCGAAACGGTCAAATTGTTCTTCTTCAAAACCGAAGTGGAAGACGGTGTATTCGGTGAGCTCCGTGAGAATGCGTC
>JAKSBB010000842.1 GCA_022361315.1 Desulfobacterales bacterium | reverse complement strand
GTGCGCTACCAGACTGCGCTACGCCCCGAACAAAACAGGGGGGTTCTACCACTTTGACAGGGTAGTGTCAAGCAAGAAAATCACAGAGGCTAATTTTTTTTAATCTGGCAGGAATGTCCCCCCTTCTCCCCAATGCTCAAACGTTAACTTCAATTTAACCCACCCAGCAACAATTGATTAACAACTACCAAACAAACCATTAATGCACCATCCCCTTGCCTCACCTAAATCAGAAACATAACACCCTGAAAACTATAGACATTAACAACCGCAAACAGATTTACCAGCTCCCGGCACCATCCTTGCTCTAATTTGTGGGGTTTAACTAAATTTTAGAGAGAGCGGGAAAATGGGTAGATTTAAAGGTTCGGTGAAGTTCAGGCTGGTGGGGGGATTTTTATTCTGCGCACTGCTAACGGCAGTGTCCGGAGGGGCCGGTATTGTGTCTCTGAATCAGATCAGCGGGATGATGGCCTCAACTGCCGAAGAGATCACCGGAAACATCGATTCGCAACATCGGCAGCTCCAGCAACTCACATCTGTCCGGGGGATCGTCAACCGCACCCTTGGGACGGAGCAAACAGAAGATATCCATCTGCTCATGGAAAAATATAGGGAAATGCGCAGCGCAGCACCTGGTGACCTGTCTGCTTTCAAAGAGATTTATCTGGAAACCCGTTCTCTGATTGAAACCAAGCAGCAACAACTCGAAACCCGGGAAGCCCTGAGGCAGGGACTTTCAGATATCCTGGCTCAGCTCGAACGCATCACACAATTGACCCGGGACTCAGTATCGGCCTCTGAGACCGAATCTGTCACCACTATAGAGGATGAAATCTCAGGGGTAGTGAAAAAGCTGAGAACACTGTTGGAGAATCCACAGGATCTCAACGATGAACGCAACGGAGAGCGAATACTGATGGATGCCGGTATTCTGGACAGCACGGATGAACTGATGATGACTGCGGAAATGTCTATCTCTGCCGTCCGGGCAGCCATGTCTGTTCAGGCCGTGACCATCCGGCAGCAGGAGTTGATCAACCGGCTTTTCCACGCCACAACTAAAGCGGATATCACAGCCATCAAAGAGAAGGTGACCCTGTTCAGCAAAACATTGAACTCGGATCTGGTGGAACTGCCGGAAGACGAC
>JAKSBB010000251.1 GCA_022361315.1 Desulfobacterales bacterium | reverse complement strand
CGCCCCTTTTACGGATACGGGCAGGGACATGGCGTTTTCCATCTGCTCGATGGCAGCAGGGTCAAGACCGGTGCCGAAAATGGTATATTTAAGTGGCTTGGGCATCATCACCTCAACTAAATAAAAGACGGGAAACGGGTAATCAACAGGAGTAATGCAGATGCGGGGCAGTCGCGGGCAAAAACCGCCCTGATTATAAGCGGCCTATATCTGACAATTCGGATAATCCGTCCGGATCATGAATCAGAATATCCTTTGTCTCCACTTTTATCAAGCCGGCATCCGCCATTTTTTTAAATATCCGTGAGACGGTTTCAGGGGTGGTACCGATGAGGTTGGCCAACTGGGCCTTGGATATGGGAAGGGTGACCTTGTCCGGAAGAGTTCCCCGATCATCCGTGGCTTCCTGGGCCAGGGTGAGGATATATGCGGCCAGCCGCGCCGGTACTTCCTTGAGGCTCAGGTTTTCAATCTGAACGGTAAATGCCCGGAGCCGCCGGGACAGGTCGGCCAGCATGTTCATGGCCAGGGCAGGGGAGGCCGTGAGCAGTTCAACAAAAGCATCCCGGGGAAGAAAGAGGATTTCGGAAGCCTCCAGGGCCATGGAGGAGGCCGGAAAGCTTTTGCCCTCGAACACCGGTACTTCACCAAAGGTATGGCCCGGGCCGTAAATGTGGAGGATCTGCTCCTTGCCCTCAAAGGAGAGCTTGAATACCTTGATCTTCCCTTTGGCCACAATATAAAATCCGTTACCCCGGTCGCCTTCCTGGAAGATCATTTCTCCTCTGCCGAAATTCAGGCTCTTGGAAAGTGCGGAAATCTGGTCCAGCTGGTCTTCGGAAAGTCCGGAAAAAAGCGGTATGGATTTTAAAAGTTTAATGGTAAAATACCTTTTGTTTCGTTCAGTGTAATTAATGCCTAAAAAGTAGCGTTTTTAGCTTCATCTTGATCCAGGTCAAGGTTCCGTGCCCTTTTCTATAGTAGGTTGGTGCCAGGATGTAAAGATGAATTGTCCATCACAATCAATATAATAAGGAGATCGTTCAATGTTTTGTTTTCAATGTCAGGAAGCAGCAAAAAATCAGGGATGTACCGTAAAAGGCATGTGCGGTAAAGAAAATTCCACCGCCAATCTCCAGGATCTTCTGATCTTCAACCTCAAGGGGATTGCCCTTCTTGCCGAGCTGGCCAAAGGCGCCGGTGTTGCTGTTCCTAAAAACGTCGGGCCGTTCATCAGCCAGGCCCTGTTCACCACCATTACCAACGCCAACTTCAACGATGAAAACCTGGTGCAGTGGATCAATCGTGCCCAGGCCTTGAAGAAAGAGATTGCCGATGCGGCCGGTGATAAAATCGGTACGGATCTTGATGACAGCGCCACCTGGTACTCCAACGATGTGGCCACCTTCCAGGCAAAAGCGGAAACCGTAGGTGTCATGGCCACTGAAAACGAGGATGTGAGATCCCTGAGAGAACTCCTGATCCTCGGCATCAAAGGTATGGCGGCTTACGCTGACCATGCGGCTGTTCTCGGTGTTGAAAAAGAAGAAATCTGGGACTTCATGGTTGAAGGCATGGCCTCCACCACCAAGGATCTCACCGTGGACGAGATGGTTGCCCTGGTTCTCAAATGCGGCGAAGTCACCGTAACCACCATGGCGGCTCTGGATGAAGCCAACACAGGCGCCTACGGCCACCCCGAACTGTCCGAAGTAAACATCGGTGTGGGCACAAATCCTGGAATACTGATCTCCGGCCACGATCTTAAAGATATGGAAGAACTGTTGAAACAGACCGAAGGCACCGGCGTGGACGTATACACACACGGTGAAATGCTGCCCGCCAACTACTATCCCGCCTTCAAGAAATACGACCACCTGAAAGGCAACTACGGCGGTTCCTGGTGGCATCAGACCGATG
>JAKSBB010000329.1 GCA_022361315.1 Desulfobacterales bacterium | reverse complement strand
TTATCTTGTCAGAGCGGAAGGCTGGCGGATACGTCCGGACGAGGGGCAGTCCCGGGAACTCTATGATAAGGCGGTGTCACTGGCCCAGGCCAACGGCATGGTGAATGAGGTGGCACTGGCCAACGAACTGGCCGGCCGGTATTACCTGGGACGCGATTTTTTTCAACAGGCCCGGCTGTATCTGAACAATGCCCTGATCAGCTATGAACAATGGGGGGCTAAGACAAAAGTCAACCAAATCACAAGCACCTATGCCCACCTGCTGCTGCCGGAGGCGCCTGTTGGTATGCCCCTGGATGCCTCCACCACAGGCCGCGAAATCAACGATCTGATTGATTTTGAAAGCCTGCTGGACAGTTTCACTGCCATTTCAAAGGAAATCGTACTGGAGAATCTGCTCCGGACCCTGATGGAAATCGTTTTGGTGAACGGCGGGGCGGACAAAGGGCTTTTTATTTCCGTCTCCGATGATGACTATCGGGTGGAAAGCCTGCATGTGCTGGACGGGGGACGCATCAAGCACCCTGATTCGGGGGCCATGGGCACCTATTCTCTGCCGGATAGTATTCTGCGGTATGTGCTGCGGTCCAAGGAACGGGTGATGATAAACCGGTTTCCTTCGGACAGCCCCTTTGCCGGTGATCCGTATTTTGAGCAGCATCCGCCTAAATCCCTGCTTTGCATGCCCATCGTCCGGCAGTCCCGGATTACGGGGATGCTCTATCTTGAAAACAGCCTGGCCTTTGATGTGTTCAGCGAGCGCCGGATCCGGATGCTGGATATGCTCTCCGTCCAGATCGCCATTTCCCTTGAGAATGCAAGGATTCATAAACACCTGGAGGATATGGTGGCGGTCAGAACCCGCACCCTGAACGAAAAGAACCGGGAACTTGAGTCCATCACCGGGGAATTGAGACGGGTCAACCAGACCCTGAAAAAACTGGCCTCGGAAGATCCCCTCACCGGGTTGTTCAACCGGCGGCAGATTTTTGAAGCCGGTGACCGCCTGATAAAGGACGCCGTCCGTGCCCGGGTGCCGGTATCGGTTTTCATGCTGGATATTGATTTCTTCAAGCCCTTTAACGACACTTACGGGCACCAGGCCGGTGACCGCTGTCTTCGCAGGGTCGGCCAGGCCATCAGCCGGATCTTTCAACGCTCCAATGACCTTGTGGGCCGGTACGGCGGTGAAGAGTTTGCCGGTATTCTTTTTGATGTGAACCGGGATGCCATGGGGGCGGCTGTGCTCCGGCTCAGCGCGAAGATCGCCTCCCTTGCCATCCCCCACCAGACCTCAGATATCTCTGATATGATCACGGCCAGCATCGGGTACACCACAGTGGTGCCCTCCCAGGGAACGGATTTGGATGATCTGATCAAAACCGCAGATAATGCCCTGTACCAGGCAAAGGACAGAGGCCGGAACCAGTCTGTTTATTTGCGGCACACCTAAAAAAAATCGTTTTTCCCCCAAACGGGGGATGCGCGTTGCCACGGACTCGGGTATCGCTGGGGCGATATCAATGTTGAGCCATGGAGGTAAAATGATGGAATGTGATCAGTGCCGCGCCCGTATTTCTGAAAACCTGATGTGTGAACACCTGGGCAGAAAACTGTGTGAAGAGTGTTATATGGATGTATTATCCCCTGTAAAGACCTGCGACCCCTGGGCCGCATTCAATGCAAAATCCTTTGAAGGAGAACCGGTAAAGCTCTGTGAAACCCAGGAGCAGATTCTGGACGTACTCAAAACCAAAGGCCCCTTGAGTCCGGACCAACTCCTTGCCGCGCTTTCCGGGGACTGGACCTATGGGACGCTGGAACGGGAATTTGCCACTCTCAAACGGCTGGAAAAAATACGGGCGGTCAGGGAAGAGGGACAAATTTTGCTTCGCCTCTGGTAAAAGGAAAGGGGGGTACGCCACGGGGCGCAGGACAAATAGAAGAATGTTCGGTCTGGCGAATTCTGAAGGTTTGTGATACTTCTGGCCGGGTTAAGTCGTAAGAATACCGGTAAAACGGTAGTAAAAGAAATAAGCTGGCCTTTGCCGGACTGGAAGTCGTGTATGACCGAAAAAAAGAAAAACGAAGGCCGGACCATTCAGTCCGTGGACCGTGCCATGAGGGCGGTGATGCTGTTCCTGGGAGATGTCCAGGAGCTGGGCATAACAGATTTCGCCCGCCGGCTGGGGCTGGCCAAACCCACGGTGTACAGCCTGATAAATACCCTGACCAAACATCAGATTTTAGAACAGAATCCGGAAAATTCAAAGTACCGCCTGGGCCCGGGCGCTTTTCGCCTCGGTCTTCAATATGCGCGTCATTCGGATGTTCTGTCCACGGTATCCGTGTGGGCGGAACGCCTGTGCTATAAGTTCGGAAAATCCGTGAATGTCTGCATGCTGGTGGGGGAACAGGCCGTGGTGGTGTACAAGGTTGATCCCGATCAGGTGGTTATTTCATACCCTGATGTCGGAGCCGTGGTGCCCCTTCACAGCACAGCCAACGGCAAGATGCTCCTGGCCCATGCCGATCCGGAGGTCAGAGACAGCCTGCTGGCGGACTACCCGTTTACACGGATTACGGCTTCCACCATCACCGATCGGCGCCAGTTTGAGGACGAACTGGAAAGGACACGGTCCGAAGGGGTCAGTTTTAACCGTCAGGAAAGCGTTTCCGGTATCAATGCCGTGGCAGGTCCCATTTTCAATCATCTGGGCCAGATGGTGGCATCCTTTGCCATCTCCGGGAAAACTGAAGAATTTAACGATAATGAGGGACAGCTCATCGCCGAAGTGAAAAAGACGGCCCAGTCCATATCCAAACAGATGGGATACGGGGGCAGGATTTATTTTTAATTTCCCTGCCGAAAATGCCATTTATGATGAGCCGGGAGGTCAGGAGCGTTTTCGATTCTCCCGGGTAGCCTCCCGGCCCTCCCCTTATTGATTGGCGGCTAAGATTTGATAACGGTCCATTCCCCGCCGGCACTTGCCGGTGCGTCCCCATGGTGATGGCCACATTCATCGCCATGCCCCCCGCAGGTATGGGCCATGGTCATCTCGGTAAGCGCTTCATCTTTGAAGTGTTGGATATTTGTCTCAATATCTCCCTCGCCGGCCTTGTAAACTGTAATGCCTTTATTGTTCAGCCCCCGGATGGCACCGGCCCCGATGCCGCCTACCACCACCACATCCACCACCTGGCCATCTAAGGCTTTCATGGGATTGCATTGACCATGGACGTGCCCCAGATCCTGGTTGTTGATGGTGAAAATGGATGCATCCTCCGTGTCAAATACCACAAAACACGGGGCTGAACCGAAATGGCCGAATATTTTACTTTTAAGACCGTTATCCGTTTTAACGGGAAAGCAGAGTTTCATCTATAATTCTCCTGAAAGATTCTTTATATGGTATCTATTGTTTTTCAGTGACGGGTCGTATGGGAATGGCTGTTTTTTGTCTGCGGATATCCTGGGTGAGAATGACTCCGGCAAGCACCACGGCCGAAGCAAAGTATTGAACACCGGTGAACCGTTCCCCCAGTACGACGGCACTGAGAATCAGGCTGATCACCGGAATAAGATTGACAAAGGCCCCTGCCTGGCTTGCCGGGATGCGGCTGACCCCGAAGTTGTAAAGACCGTAAGCCCCCACCGTTACAACCACCCCGAGATAAACAATGGCGGACAGGGATACCGGATCAACCACCGCCGGCAGTTCGGTGCCCGGCAGGAACAGAAGGGGGAAGTAGAAGAGTGCACCCATAAAACACTGGGTGAAGGCCAGGAAAAAGGGATTGTAATTCCGGTTGGTCAGGCGCTTGCAGCAGAGACCGTAGCCGCTGGCACAGGCCATGGCAAGGAATTCCAGAAAATTGCCCAGCATGGGGTTGGGGCCGTGGGGGGAAGGTGGAGAGGCCAGGGTCAGCCAGACCGCCCCTGCGGCTGCCACACCGAATCCGATACAGATCTTCAGGCTTAAATGCTCTTTAAGAAAAAACCAGGCCCCCACAGCCGTCATCAACGGCATCATGGCCGTTATGATGCCTGCCTGGGAGGCAGAGGTGTAGACCAATGCCTTGGCCTCGAAGATGAAGTACAGACAGGGTTCGCAAAAGGCCATCAGCAGGATATACTTTATATCTTCCTTCCGGACCTTTTTTGCCGCTTTAAAAATAAAGGGAACAAACAGGGCACAGAGGCTGGCAATGAACATTCTGCCGAAGATCACCACCATGGGGTCATAGGCACGAAAGGCCAGTTTCAGGGCCACAAATGTACTGGCCCAGAGCACCATGGCAACCAACAGGCTGATATAGGCAACGGCTATAAAACGGTTATTCTTCAATTTTCTTTTCCATTCCAGTGTAAAAAACCGTGCTTTATATCACTTTTTTAGAGCCGTAGGAACCCCTAACGTGGTACCGCTTTGACCTGTATCGTTAATCTCCCATAACTTTTGATATTTTATTTAATAGCATGTCGGGAGTGAATGGTTTGATGATATAGTTGCTCACCCCGGACTGGATTGCTTGAACCACACTTTCTTTTGAGCCTTCGGCCGTTATCATCAAAAACGGAATGTGTTTGAGCGATTGATCAGAACGAACCGCCTGGAGTAACGCCATCCCATCCATCTCGGTCATATTCCAGTCGGATAAAATAAGATCATACTTGTCTGTTTTTAAAAGCTTAAGTGCCTGTTTACCGTCATTGGCTTCGGTGAAATCCCTGTAACCACCCTGCTTGAGCGCATTTCGTATGATACGTCTAAGGGTGCCGAAATCATCGACGATTAAAATTTTAATATCTTTTGACATGTGACATCCTTCGTTTAAATGACTTCAGGTTGCACCGGCTTCCTCAGCAAATTTGGTATAGATAAATTTTTCCAGATCAATCTTTTCGTATATCGTACCCATTTCACTGGTAATATAATCCTGCATTCTCTCAAAATCTTCAATCTGGGGCATGAGTGTGTCTGTGGTAATCCGATCCACCGGAGAGGTGAGCATCTTTTCAACCACCGTGATGTCCTGATTGAGAAAAAAGACACCTATTTTAGAGGCTTCTTTGGTGTTCTTCCTGATAAATATTCCGGATTTCACAAGACTGTTCGTCAGCTCCTGAACGGCATGGGGGAAATAGCGGATGAGTTCTGTCCTTACAACAAAGACGCAACACGGATGATCAGGCCAGATGTTTTTAGACAGTTCAAATTCTTCTCCGAGTCCTGCTTTCACCACATTGGACCCAAACGGTTCTGCCACCAGGAACCCGCCGATTTTCCCCTCTGCATCAATTTCCATATATGTGGGCATTTTGGACGGCGGCACCGATTGTACTTCGACATCTTTACCGATACCTATTTTCATACCATGCTCACTGAGCAGCTTATGCAGGAGCATATTGTGGGTGGAGAGGTGGAAGGGAATTAATATATCTTTTCCCTTGAAATCATCCAGCGTCTTGATACCTGCATTTTTGTTGGTAATCAGAACACTTCCGTTTTTATGCCCTAAAAGCACCAGCCTGATATCTTCGCCTTTTCGGAAATGATCCATTGCCAGAGGTGCCAGCATAAATGCCGCGTTGATATCACCCCTGGAGAAAGCTGTACTCAGTGTCTGCCAGTCAACAAAGGGTTTGGTTTCCAGGTTGGAATATTTAAATATTTCTTCCCGTTTTAAAATTTTTCTTTCTGTGACACCTAAAATAAGATGATCGGAAATATTCAGGTAACCAATTTTAATATTGGGTTTATTGCTCATGGAGCCTCCGGTATGCAAAACAACAGCTGTGAATTTTTTTCGTGGGTAAAGCGATGGGTCAATTTATTGTGTATTCTATTTGAATTGCCTCCGTTTTACAACAATCCTGTTTTTTTGGGGAGGCTTTAGCGATATAGGGGGAGTTCTTGAAATGATTATAGTCGTGTTATATCGCAGTAAAACTAAGAGAATGATTTCTTGATATGGGTTACAATGGAAAGCGCTTTCTCATAATCAAAGTCGTCTATGGACTTCTTAAGCTGCGAAGCTTGGGCCTGGAATTGGGTTGAGTTTAGCGCTTCCATACACATTTTCACCAGGCTGTCGTCAAACTGCCCTTTATCCAGCATGGCACTCACTTTTTCAATAAGCATTTTTGTCGTTTCATTGTTATCGGCCTTGGGCTTGTGGTTCTTGGTTATTATTTGCGTTTTCGTTTGAAGGGCATTGATTTT
>JAKSBB010000298.1 GCA_022361315.1 Desulfobacterales bacterium | reverse complement strand
TATAAAATCGGAACCACCCGTAATGCCGCGGGCCACCAATACCTGCTAAGCAGGGGATTTCTTGAAAACCATAACGTTTTCCTTGAAAACTCCAATGCAAAAAGCGTCGAGATTTTATTTCGTGAATTCGTAGATTTGGAATCCAGTGTGGAACTCAATTTCAGGTACGAAACCAATCGATTAGGCCTGTCCAACAACGAAGTTGTACCGGCCCTGGTGTTATTTGAAAACCAGGGATATATCGCATTTAGTCCGGATACACCCGACACAACGGTTAAAAAGGTCAATTCAGCGCTCCGGGAAGTCAAATCCGCAGGTATCATTGATGCGGTCATCGATAAGTATGTAAAATTATATCAATAGGGGTTTCACCGAGCATGTCAAACACCGTGCTGGAACCGGAGAGTATAATGAAACGAAATAAGATTCTCATTGTTGACGATGAACCCAATAATCTTCAAGTGCTCAGACAGATATTAAAGCAGGAATATGAATTGATGTTTGCCAAATCAGGGTTGAAGGCCATTGAGCTTGCGGAAAGATATCCGCCAGATCTGATTTTATTAGATATTATGATGCCCGAAATGGACGGCTACGACGTATGCCGTCTTTTGAAATCCAACCCACGGCTGAACCGGATCCCCGTTATTTTTGTCACCGCCCTAATTGAAACCGAAGACGAAGAGATGGGATTAAACCTGGGAGCGGTGGATTATATTGCAAAACCGGTCAGTGCTCCCATTGTCAAAGCAAGACTCAGAACCCATTTGGATTTATATGATCAAAACCGGGTCCTTGAAAAGACCGTCACTGCCAGAACAAGGGAATTGTCATTGACCCAGGATGCCACCATATTCAGCCTTGCCACCCTTGCCGAGTACCGTGACAACGAAACCGGCGGCCACATACTAAGAACAAAGGGTTATGTAAATGCCCTCGCCAACAGATTGCATGAAGAGGGTCCATATTCACAGCATTTTACGGACGAGATTATTGACCTGATAACAAAATCAGCCCCGCTCCACGATATCGGAAAAGTCGGTGTGCCGGATGCACTCTTATTAAAGCCCGGAAAACTCACAGAAGATG
>JAKSBB010000827.1 GCA_022361315.1 Desulfobacterales bacterium | reverse complement strand
GCGACAACGCCGACGGCGATTCGTAAATCACACGGTTACCTACCTGTTCCCTGTTGACTAGGGTTCGGCCGAGTTCCTTTGGGCAAAGGACTCGGCCTTTTTATTTGGCCTGATCGGGATCGAGAAAACCGATGGCCTCTTCAGCCAGACGGTTGCCCACGTGTTCTTCTTCGTCGACTACCACGGTCGCCCCCGACATCTGCAGCTCCCACCGCGTCACGTGGTATCGCGCGCGGACGAGGATGTGCAGGTTGGGGTTGAGGGTGCGTGCGATCTCGATGATGCGCCGCGCCGCGTTGGCGTCGGGGATCGTGATGACCAGCGCATCGGCGCGCATGATGCCGGCGTGTTCGAGCACGTCGGTCTGCTGCGCGTCGCCCACGTGGCTGCGCAGCCCGAACTGCTTGGCCACCTCGACGTTGCGAGGATTGATGTCGAGCACGGTGATCGTGCGATGGCTGAGCTTGGCCATGACGGCCGAGGCGACTTGCTGGGCGGCGGGACCGAACCCGATCAACAGGATGCGGTGGGTGCGGGGTTCGTC
This sequence comes from Desulfobacterales bacterium, assembly GCA_022361315.1. Next base: position 509 of record JAKSBB010000827.1, on the reverse strand, counting down.
GGTGTCTTCGGGTTCGGGGCTGGCCTTGCCCGCACCGGCCGAGGCGCGGGTGAGCGCGTCGGTGATGCGCGGCGCGATGTTGACGAAGAACGGCGTGAGCATGAGGGAGATGATGGTGGTGGCCACGACCAGGTTGAAGACGCGGTCGGTGAGCGGCCCGCCCTCGGCGCTGGCGATGGTGGCCAGCACAAAGCTGAACTCACCGATCTGCGCCAGGCAAAGCCCGGTCGCCATCGCCCCGCCGAACGGCACGCCCAGCACCCGCGCGATCCCGCCGGTGATCAGCGTCTTACCGAGCACGACGATCACGACCGCCAGCAGCAGCCAGTGCGCGTTGTTCACCGCAAACAGCGGATCGGCAAACATGCCCACCGACGCGAAGAACAGCGTCACCAGCACCGTGCGCAGCGAGGACACGTCCGATCGGACCTGCGTGGCGAACGGCGAGCCGGCCAGCATCAGCCCGGCGATGAATGCGCCGATCGCCGGGGAGATGCCGATCTCGTGTG
>JAKSBB010000965.1 GCA_022361315.1 Desulfobacterales bacterium | reverse complement strand
GCGTTGTTCTCAATCTCTATTAATACACCTGTTTTGGACATGATGGGGTCTCCTTAAATGACTTTCTCTTCCTCTTTGAGTATTCTCACCAGTTCGGTAACCTGGGCATCCACATCGCCTTCCAGCATTTTTGCACCGGAGCGTTCGGGGACAATATCGAGTTTGGACAGGGTAACGCGGCCGGCAGACGGATCAATATTCAGATCGGCCACATCGATTTCCTTGAGTTCTTTTTTCTTTGCCTTCATGATATCCGGAAATTTCGGGTATCTGGGTTCGTTCAGCCCTTTGGTGGCACCGATGACGCAGGGGACGGCAAGTTCCAGCACCTGTTTGTCTCCGCCGCCGATTTCCTGCTCGGCCACTGCTTTCTCACCGTCAATGGTCAGGGCGGACACATCGTTGACCACGGGCACGCCGAGGTCTGCGGCCAGCCGGTACTGGGTCTGAAAACTCTCGGAATCCACAGACCCTTTGCCGGTGAACACCATATCCCCCAGACCGTCCTGTTCCATGGCGGCCTTCAGGGCTTTGGCCGTGAGGGTGGGGTCCAGGAACTGGGTGTCGGTTTTCACCAGGATACCCCGGTTGGCTCCCATGGCCATGGCCCCCCTCATGGTGGCACCGGCTTCGGGTTTGCCTACGGTGAGTACCACCACTTCGCCGCCTTTTTCTTCAACGGTTTTAACGGCCTCTTCAATACCGAACTCATCATAGGGGTTGGAGACGAATTTTACCCCGCCTTCTTCATAACCCGCATCCCCGGCCACTTTGATGGTGGCGGCGGTATCGGGAACGTGTTTGACGCATACGAAAATCTTCATAACTATCTATCCTTAAATATATTTTCTTAATAGTCGCCCCCCGGGCGGATACCCGGGGAGCAAATAGACTCGTTTTATTGTTTGGCTCTTTCACCCTTCGGGTCATGGGGCGCCCGGAGATGAATGGTGATGGGATAATTCTTACCGTTCACCCCAATTTCATATTTCCCATCCTTGATCCACTCGTTGGTGATGCCCTCTTCGTTCTTCAGGTAGCACATGCCCACAGAACCGCCCACCAGATAGCCGTAGGCACCGTGGGTGTTTTCACTCACCAGTTCACCGTTTCTGTAGATGGGCTCATCGTGATAGATCAGGGGCTCGGGATCATCGATGGTGAACATGACCAGTTTCCGTTTGAGGCCCTGCTGTTTCTGGACCAGCAGGGCTTCTTTGCCCAGGAAGTCATCCTTGTCAAAGTTGACGGCAAAGCCTAAGCCTGCTTCAAGGGGGGTATGCTC
>JAKSBB010000223.1 GCA_022361315.1 Desulfobacterales bacterium | reverse complement strand
TGAGACCCAGCACCAAACCGATGCCCAGGGACACCGAGGTGGAAACAAGGGCCACCCACAGGGCGATCCGTCCCCCCATCATCACCCGGCTGAACACATCCCGGCCCAAATGGTCGGTTCCCATCCAATGGGTAAAAGAAGGATCCGCCAGACGGGCACGGATATTCAGGGCATTGGGATCATGGGGAACGATCCAGTCTGCAGCGACTGCTGAAAAAATCATTCCCACCACGAGGATAAGCCCCATTATCCCAAGGGGGTCCTTTACAATTCGTTTTAAAAATATGGATACGGCACCGGGAGAGGCGGGGGCGGCAGCGGCATCGTCTTCTGTCAATGACATAATATCGTCCTCCTGGTTAAAGATTTTTCCTGATCCGGGGATCGAGCATGGCGGAAATAAAATCGGCAATGGTGGTGGCGGCCACAAACAACACCGTGGACACAAGGACAGACCCCATGACCACCGGATAGTTCCTGCTGACCACCGCATCGTAAATGAGTTTGCCGATACCGGGCCGGGCAAATACGATCTCGGCAAAGACCGCATTGGAAATCATGCGGCCGATGCCCACACCGAGAATGGTGACGGTGGGGAGAATGGCTAGGCGAAGGGCATACCTGTAGGTAATGATCCGCGACGGCAGCCCGAAGGCCTTTACCGTGCGGATGTGATGTTCTCCGATAACCTCCAGCATTGAGGCCCTTACCATCCTGGCGATATACCCCACCCAGCCCAGGCCCACGGCAAAGGCGGGCAGGATCAGATGAACCGCCATATCCTGGTAATTACCGGCATCACCGGCGCCGATGGCCGGCAGCCATTTGAGTTTGACGGCAAATAGCAACAGGGCATACAGGGCCACCACAAAGGAGGGCACCGCAATGGTCCCCACACTGATCACCCCGATGAACTTATCCCAGAAACTGTTCCGCCGGATGGCGGAATAACACCCCATGGGAATCCCCAGAATAATCGCCTTATGCAGGTCTGGGAATACCCGAGCCAGAATCTTCTCCTTATAACCCCCGCATTGGAGTGTAAATTGGACTCTACCCTCTGTCTTTAGCTTGGACCCATCTGCCAGCGTGATTTCCTGCCACTCCGGT
>JAKSBB010000756.1 GCA_022361315.1 Desulfobacterales bacterium | reverse complement strand
CATCCCGACGCCGGCTATGATCTCCACGATCTGCCGGAAGGAAATTTAATTATATCTTTGTTTGAGGACTGCGGCAGATTCGGCCGGCGCCATGATATCCGCACCGGATTTCATCCGGATCAGTTTATCGTACTCTCATCGCCGGCTCCGGGTGTGGTGGAACGCTCTGTTGCAGACCTGATCTATCAGGCGGAAGTTGCGGAATGGGTGGGGGCGGATGTCATTAATATTCATGGCGGCGGGGTTTACGGAGATAAACCGGCGGCCCTGAAACGGCTGTCCACCGTCATCCGCTCCCTGCCGGATAAGGTCCGAAACCGCCTCACCCTGGAAAACGACGACCGCAGCTATACACCGGAAGATCTGCTGCCGGTCTGCCGGGCCACCGGGGTGCCCCTGGTCTACGATGTTCATCATCACCGCTGCCTGCCGGACGGGCTGGATGTGGCGGCCGCCACCGGGGCGGCACTGGCCACCTGGAAACGGGAGCCCTTGTTTCATCTATCCTCACCGTTGGAAGGATGGATGGGAAAGAATCTCAAAAAGCACCACGATGTTATAGATCCGGAGGATTTTCCCGATGCCTGGAAGGACCTGGATATAACGGTTGAAGTGGAGGCAAAAGATAAAGAACTGGCTGTGGCGGCTCTGGGTCACGCGCTTCAGGCAAAAGGCATCGCCGTCCGGATACCCGGGCCTTGACTGAACAAAACGGCCTGGCCGGACAAACACCCGGACAGGCCGCTGAGAAACTGATTTTTTAGTGGTTGCCGGTTAGGACAGGTTCTCCGCCTTCTTCAGAAATCCCTTCAGCTGGGCCACATGCTGGGTCTCTTCTTTGATGATGGTATCGATCTTATCCTGGCCGAACTTGGGGGGTACCATATCCTTGATACCCACATAAAACAGGATGCTTTCCTTTTCCAGGCCCACGGCAATGGCAACGATTTCCGCCATGGACTCCTCGCCTGTGAAGCTGTCCACCACATCCGGGTCCCCTTCTCCGCCATGGGCATCGGCCATGGCGTTCAGGTAGAGGGTCAGTTCCTCCTGGGGATCAAATACGGTGCCCTTGCTTTCGGCATCGGACAGGGCGGCTTTCAATTCTTCAAAGGTGGCTTTATGACGGTCTTCCATTTTTGCCAGGGTTTCCAGGAACGCCTTATCAGCGGCTTCTTTCTGCAGTTCAGCTGCCCGGCGATAGAACTTTGCACCGTTTTCTTCGATTTTGATGGCCATATCGAATACTTCTGCGGCATTAAAATCATATGCACTCATGGGTCTCTCCTTAATAACGGGTTAAATTAACTTTTACTTGCCTATCCTTTTAAGGCATCGGTAAGGGCATGTCAATAAAGCGGGAAACAAAACCCATTGGCTCGAATTAAGACATGGAAAGCAGAAAAGATCTCAGATTGGCCTGTTTGTTTTTCAGGCCCAGTTTTGTCCGCAGATTTTTCCGGTGAAAACTGACGGTGGTCTCGGAAATGTAGAGGACATCTGCAATTTCAGCCGTGGTTTTTCCCTCTTTCACCAGGGCCGCCACCTGCATCTCCTGGGGGGTGAGCATGACACCGGCGTTATCCATCCGCTTCATGAGGGGGGCCGCCACCTGGTTGAGCTGGTCCTCCACGATACCCAAGAGCGTCCTGTCCCGCTCACCAAGGTTACCGGACTTAAGCTTACTGAGATAGGGCAGCACAAAGGCCCGGATATGGGTTAAAAAATGTTTTTCGGTTTCCGCCTTGTCTTTTTCCCGCTGCTCAATCAATACCTTGAGGGCAATATTGGCCTCCTCAAGGCTCTGGTTCCGTTCTTCCAAAATTTCCTGATGCTGCTTCAGGGACTCCTGGGCCAGTTTGAGTTCGGTGATGTCCTCATGGCTGACGATGACACGGACCGGATCCGCACCTGCCATCCGGATGGCCCGCATGTAAAACCAGCGTTTTCCCTCCGGGGAATGGCAGGGGTAATCATAGAGAAATTCCTCCCGTTTTTTTTGAATCACGTCCCGTATTCCCCCGGCAACGTTCCACGCGTCCTGAGCCCCGTCATCCGTAGCCGCTTCACAAATATTCAGGTAGTTCAAGCCTGTGAAATCGATACCACCCACAGTGTCCCCGCCGTTTTCCGCCCTGTTGTCCCGGGAGAAATTTCGCCATGCCGCGTTGGTTTCAAGGATACGTCCCTGGTGATCAAGAATGGCGATATGCGCGGATAACGAATCGAAAATACTACGAATTAGCTGGTCTGAATATGTGAGATTCGGGTCTGTCATGCTGTGGTTTCCTAATTTTTCGTATCCCCCATTAAACCCTAGATTTTTATCTGTGTAAACTCCGGACTTGCCTGACAAGGCATACGGAAAATCCCACCCCCAATTTTGATGCGAATCGCTCAACCATTGTTTTTTCTTGATGTTTTGCGCACAATGGGTCACAATGTTGGCTGTTCAGGGATATTAAGTTTCCGTAAAATAGTTCGACCCCGGCGATGAAAGGAGACATCCGCAGTGGAAAATCCCAACCATGTGAGTGACCTGTTTGACCACGACGAAAATTTCAAATCCATTATGAAGCGGATGCTGGTTGCCTCCATTGAGGAATCATTTGATGCCATTATGATCACCGAAGCCGGCAGCGGATACCCCATTGTATACGTTAATCCGGCCTTTTGCGCCCTCAGCGGATACACCCCTGAAGAGGTTCTGGGCAACTCCCCGGGAATTCTTCAGGGCCCGGAAACAGACGGGGAGGTTCTGGAACGGCTGGCAGAGGACCTGAACGAAGGAAGGCTGTTCCACGGCCGGGCGATTAATTATAAAAAGGACGGAACAACCTTCATGATGGAATGGAAGATTGTCCCCATTGCCGGCCCCACCGGCGTCACCTCCCATTTTATGGCCATCCAGCGGGATGTTACCGCTGATGAAGGATAGAGACGCTGAAAATATTAGATAAAAAGGGGGACCTGCCCCCCTCAGCGGAACAGGGCAACCTATGCTGGAAAAAATAGCCTTACAAAAAAATCTCATCACCCGGGAGCAGTGTGCCCAGGCACTGAAAGCTTGCCAGGGATCAAAAAACATAGAGTTGGCCCTAAAGGACTATTTTCTCTCACAGGGGCTCATTCCCGTTCCCCAGATGAAGCAGGTGATCACCACCTTCCAGACCTTGAAGGTAATGCGGAAAAATACCATCTTCGGCACCATTGCAGTGAAACTTGGCTTTGTGGACAAGGCCGTATTCCAGGAGGAAATCGCCCGGCAGAAAAAGGCCGCCGGCACCAAAGGCGTTCCCACATTCATCGGAGAAATCTGGCTCAAAAACAGCACACTGACCAAAGAGCAATACCTGAAGATCCTCAGAATCCAGGAAAAAAAGCCAGGGGGTTCCCCGAAGCCGAAACCGGTTCAGCCCCCGGCCCCAGAAAAAACCGCGGAAGTGTCCCAGGAAGCCCAGGCCCCCAAAGAAAAACCGCCGAAAGAAGAAACGGTAGAAGACAAACCACAGGAAGAAAAAGATCACTCCATTAAAAAAGAGCTTGAGTGCGGCGTTACCCTGGAAATAGATCACACCGGGATGAACGCCTTTATCACCAAGACAGATAAATTCGACGACAGCCTGTCCGCAACCGAGTTATCGGACCTCCTTGGGGATGAGGGTATATTTTACGGATTGGTAAGAGAGGAACAGCTCCACGGGTTCATCCGGTCCAGTGGGTTTAAAACAAAACCCTTCCAGGTGGCCACGGGTAAACCTCCGGTGGAAGGCAAAGACGCAAGAATCGAATATTACTTTGATACCGACCATTTAAAGGCCGGCGGATTTGACGACGAGGGCAATATCGACTTCAAGGACAGGGGGGCAATTCCCTGGGTGGAGGAAGGGGCCCTGCTGGTGGAAAGATTTCCCATGGTACCGGCCCACAACGGCACAAATATATTTGATCAGATGGTTGAAGTGCCGGTTGTTACGGATATCCCGCTGCGGTATAAAACAGGCGTGGTTCCCTCGGAAGACGACCAGCGGCTCTATGCGGAAATCAGTGGACATCCCCGTCTGACCTGGTCCGGTAATGTTCAGGTCTCGGATGTTTTCCTGGTGAAGGAGAATGTCAACTATGAAACCGGCCACCTGGATTATGCCGGTAACATCGATATAAAAGGCACCCTGAAGTCCGGGTTCCGGGTCAAGGGAGACACCATCCGGATCAACACCGTGGACGGCGGCGAAATCTATGCCGAAGGCGATGTCACGGTGACCAACGGAATCAACGATGCCACCATTTATGCCAGGGGAAATGTCACCGCGAAATTTATCCAGAATTCAAAAATTCTATGCCTTGGCAATGTCACCACACACAAAGAGATTGTGGATACCACCATTGAAACCAGTGGTGCGGTCATTATCCCCAACGGCGAAGTGATCGCCTCGGATATAACGGCCAATATGGGATTGACAGCCCGGCACCTGGGAACGGATAAATCCGTACCCAATACCGTCACCATGGGTGTTGACGCCTTCACCGCCAAAGAGGTGAAATCCATCTCAAAGATCATCCGCCGCAACGAAAAACAGATTGAAGAAATCCGGGAAAAAATCACAGCCCTTGAAAGGGACATTCAGGCCCTGCACCAGTCCACCGGCAGGCTTGCCTATGAGATGGACCTGGCCCGGGATGAGGGAATCCATCTGGATGAAAAAATGGCCGGAGAAAAAGAGGGCTCCCAGACAGCCGGGATTCTGAAATCCCAGGTTCAGAAAAACAAAGCATTATTTGCACGGCTGGATGCAGATCTGAACAAGTACTTTGACCGGATCGAAAAGAATGAAACCCGGATCATGGAGATGGAAGTAACACAGGGGGAACTTGCGGACGAACTGGAAGACCGCCAATATGAGCTGGCCAATTTCACAGAGTGGCAGGAAATAAACCCCGGGATTGCTGAAATCACGGTTACCGGAAGGGTTACGGCAGCCACCCTGATCAAAGGACCCCATGCCACAAGAGAAATTCCTGAGCCGCTGGCCAACGTCAAAATCAAAGAATTGATGTCCACGAAGAAGGGGGAGGAAGGATACCAGATCCAGATTCATGAAAACTTTAAGCGATGAAACGGTCAAAAAGTTCAGGGAAAGACTCTACCGGCGAAAAGTTTCCAAACTTCTCCAGCAAGGGACCAAGGGGTTAAAGCCCCTTAAAAAGTTCAAAAGAGATGAAAAAGGCCTTCTGATCGTCCCCACCAAATCCATTTCCCGCTTTTTCTTTACAGAAATGGAAAAGGCAGGCACCCCCTATCCCGATCAATACTTTGACAGCCTTTATACCCTGTTCCGGATTCTCAGCAAAGAAGCCGAACCCATCTCATTTGACTGCGGATTCAGCATCTCGGAAGAGGATATCCAGGATGCCGATAATAAAAACACCATAGAGCTGCTCACCACCAACCTGATCATCACATATTTCAACAACCTGAAAACCCACAAGGGCACTGTGGATACCGCCATTTTAAAACCCGGGCTCCAGGAAATCATCACAAAAAGCAGTGCAGGCAGGGATTACAAATCCCTGGTCAGCAAGACCCTGACCACCCTCATCGGCAGCCTGGCGGAGGATAAACCCTGGCGGGAATACCTGGATGATATCAACAATGCGGATCTGGTCTGCCGCCTTGCCGGCGCGAAACTGCCCTCCATGGAAAAAGCCGCCCTGGCAGGCATCATTGCCAAGTCCCGCCATGAAATCAAATCCCTCAACGATGTTTTCTCCAAAATACTGATGACCCGGGAACAGATGGCCCTCAAAGAAAAAAACAAGAAGAAATTCCTGAAGGCCATGGAGAAGATGAATGAGGCCACCCTGACGGTACTCCAAAAAATAAACGCGTATCTGGAAGCCGCCCAAAGTTTCATGCGTATCCTCGACCTTTCCCCCGGTGTGGTGATGGGAAAAACCGATCCCATCCTAATGCAGAACCTGACCCGCCTTTTCTTCGGGGCCAAAACCGACAGAATCGACAAACTACACAAGGTGGATCTGGTGGCAACCCTGGGTATATCCGCAGCCCGCTACCGCCTGGGCATGCTTTTCAAATACCCGGCCATCACAACCTACTGCTGCCGTTTCAAATCTGAGGAGAGCTATCAGCGGCTTTACTTTGATCTGTTTCGTCTCCTTTACAAAGATCTGGCCCACAAGCTCTCCGGTCTGGACCGGGAAAGCACGGAAACCGAACTGAGGCTGTTGGGTCAGCAAATAACCGAAATCCAGCGGGCAGTGGATAACCTCATTCTGGAGCCCCTGGATCTGCCCGAAGAAAAACAGACGGTTCGTGAGGCCTATGTGGATCTGATAGGCCGTATGACATATACCCAGCTTGACACCCTGATGAAGACAAATGAACAGATCTGCAGGGTTACCCAGGACACCACCCGGGAGATCATGGCAGCCATCCGGGACACCCTTGTGACATCAGCATTTTCAGCCCTTGATGAATATACCCGGGAATCATTGACCGCCGACAGGGCTGCCCTTGGTATAAAAAAACGGCTCCACGCCTATGCCCGCCATTATAAACCCCAGCGGGAATTCTACCGGCTCTTTTTTATCACCTATATTGGGACCAAGGCCCGCCCCATGACCACCCACCTGACCAAACTCGTTCAAACCAACAAATTATTTGCCGCTGCCATGCTCATGGTACTCTCGGATGAAAAGGGCATGAAAGACTTGCTTGGTCCGGATCAGACGGGACACGCCAGAGAGCTTCTGATCGAACTGCGTAAAAGCGATAACAAATAAGTATCGAAAATTTTGAACCGTCCCCCAAAAAGCGCTTGACTCATTTCCCAAAACACTATATTTGTATGCACAAACAATGAAAAAAACAAAACACATATTACACAACTGTCTTTACTTTACGGCAAATTCCCTGTCCCGGAAAATCACCCGGATGGCGGAAGAGGCGTTCAGGCCTGCCGGCCTATCCCCCTCCCACGCCTTTATTGTTATGCTGGTTCATGATGAACCCGGCATCGGCCCCAAAAAACTGTGTGAGGCGCTGAACCTGGCCCCGTCCACCGTGACCCGCTTTGTGGACGCTTTGATCCACAAAGGATTCGCTGAAAAAACCACCCGGGGCAAAACCGCATCCATTACCCTGACAACGGCCGGAGAAGAGCTGTTGCCGGTTATTGAAGCGGCATGGAAAAGGCTGTACGACAATTACAGCGACATTCTGGGCGAGAACAACGGGATTGAACTCACCCGGCAGCTGGACGCTGTCAGTAAAAAGCTTTAGTTCCCTCCAATACGAAGGCGGGATATTTTACATAAAAACATTTGTGTGTACAAACATTAAACAATACAGGAGATCACCATGACAACCAAACAGACTTTGGACAAAGTGAATGCACTCTACCCCAGCCTGACAACGATCCTCGGCACAAAGGTGGACGGAAAAGCCAACTTCATTACCATTGCCCACGTGGGTATCATGAACCACGGCACCCCCCAGTACCTTTCCTTCGGCCTTCACAAGAGCCATTACTCCAACAAAGGTATCCGTGACACCGAATCCTTCAGCGTGAATATCCCGGGAAAAGACCTGGTGGTGGAAACCGACTATTTCGGCATCGTCACCGGCAAAAGCACGGATAAAAGCGACATCCTCGACGTATTTTACGGGGAGTCGGAAAACGCGCCCATGCTTCAGGCCTGCCCGGTGACCATGGAATGCCGCCTGGACCGCACCCTGGACTTTGATACCCATGAGATATTTGTGGGTGAAGTCATTGAAACCTATGCCGACCCGGATGTTGTAAAGGCCGGTAAAATAGACATCGCCCGGGTGGATCCCCTTCTCTTTGATATGGCCAGCCTCAAATACTGGTCCCTGGGCGAGCCGGTTGCCGGTGCCTGGAATGCGGGCAAAACCCTCAAAAAGAAGCTGAAATCAGAATAACCCGGACCTCTAAATCAATCCGCTTTTCGCCCTGTCACACCGAATACGGGATCGGAGACTCTCAGGCCGGGGTAATACCTGTCATCCACCGGCCTGGGATATCCCCGGAAAGAAACCGTGGAGATATCGGTAAATCCACCGGCCGCCCTGAACAAATCCGTCACCAGCCCCAGCCGTTCAAATTCATGGAGATCCGGCCACAGGGCAATGGCCTTTTCCGGAAACCAGCGGTTGGAAAAGGCCACGGCAAACACGCCGTCCGGTGCAAGTATGCGGCGCACTTCATTGAACACAGACACCGGGTCGGTGAGATATTCAACGGACAGGGAGCAGATCACCCTGTCGAACCGGTTATCCGGAAAATCAAGTTGGAATTTCTGGTTGAGATCCTGAACCGCAAACCCGGTCAAATGTTTATTTGCCGACAATTCCCGCTCATTCAGTCCGATACCGAACACCTCGGCCGGATGGAAACCTTCGGGCAGATGTGATGTCCAGCCCGCCATGAGGTCCAGTACCCGGTTTTCCGGCGATACCAGGGTGGCGTACCAGTCCGAAAGTGTCTTTACCGCACGGGTGTCAATATGCTGGACAAACCGTGGCTGCCTGTAAAACAGATCATCCGGTTCTTCATCTGCCCGTTTAAAATCCGCCGGTATTAATGCAGGTTTCACAGCCACATCGGAGCGTTCCCGAGCCTGCATCCCGGGCCCCGTCAATGCCGTTTCCATCCAATCCGTGCAGGCACCGCCCCGTTCCACCCTTGCCTGTCCCGTCTTTAAATCAGACAGGGTAACCGCTAACGAAAATCCTGCCAGGGCCGGGTTAAAATCCCCCAGAATACGGCGGCTATCCTTCTCCAGGCAGCGAAACGGGGTCATATTTCCCCGGAACACACCGGGGATACCGGACACCATCCCCTGGGGATAGTATCTGCCCGGGACAATCCGGCTGAAGTCCATGTGAATCCGGTCTTTGGGAATTACCTTCACCAGCTCCGGATCGAAGTTCCGCACCAATTCTCCGGGACCGAATTCCCGGGAGACCGGTCCCTGGGCCAGCAATTTGAGGCCCTGCTCTAAAAAACATCCGGGTAACAAATCCCGCCATGGGTTCAGGCGGTGAACATAGAAATGGTCCGTGTGGGTCGTGTCGCCCGAGGTCCAGGCGACGGACATGGAAAAACTGGCCCTGTCCTGAAAGGTGTAGGTATCCATTCATCTTCCTTTCCGGTCCAGGACAAGCGGGTTGGTCAGCGCCGTCTCCATTGCCTCTTTTCATCAAGGGTTAACGCATGGAACGGCTGACAAAGAATGTAAGCTTTAAATCATGATCTGCAAGCCGGATCAAATAATCAGGTCTGCAAAACGGGTCTCTAAAACGGGTCTTTAAATCTATTCAGGTAATATTCGGATTCAGGGTCCACTTAATGAACCAGTCCGGCGTCCCGTCCGCCCCCGTTTCCGCATCCAGACAGACAATACCGGCATTCTGGAACCGGTATACCCGAAGCCCTTCATCCCCCGTGGTCAGATACGACACCAGCCGTTCCATAAACGGCAGGTGCCCCACCACCATCCATCCACAGGTCGGATCCAGGGTATCGGCAAAGGTCCTGATATTATCCAGCGGCGCGATACCTTCCATTACCACCGGTGCAGATTCCAGCCCCAACGCCGCATGATATCGTTCCGCTGTCTGCCGCGCCCGTTTTTTTCCTGAGTGAAAAATCTGCGTCACCGGAATTTCATATCCCTTTGCCACCGGTGCAAGCCGTGCAATTTCTTCCTCACCCAGGGGAGAGAGCCCTTTTTCAGGATCCTCATCTTTGGACAGGCAAACCCCGTGCTGAACCAAAAATATTGCCATATGCTTTCTCCTTTCCTGTATAATTCAGCGTCCAGATTACACGCCTTGCCCACCGGATTCAAGCCGGCTATCCAAACGTGGAATCCGTATAACCGCATTTGGTTATTTTAAAACACACCTTGACATCGGAAGGCAAGGATCTAATTTGTATGCACAACTAAATTACAGAGGAAATTTCCAATGAAAGCTTTGATTTTAGAAACAACCGGTGCCCCCGGTACCTTGAAGTTGGCCGAGCACCCGGAGCCGATACCGTCTCCGGACGATGTCCTTGTAAATGTGGCAGCCGTGGGGTTGAATCCGGTGGATTACAAGACCGCTGCGATGGGTTTCCCCACCTGGCAATGGCCCCATATTCTGGGATTAGATGTGGCCGGTGTCGTGGCACGTGTGGGGGAATCGGTGACCGGGTGGCAGCCCGGAGACCGTGTTTTCTATCACGGTGATTTATCCAAACCCGGCGGGTATGCGGAATATACAACCGCCCCGGCCCATATCGTGACCCGGATTCCCGACGGTGTCACCTTTGAAGATGCCGCAGCAATTCCCTGTGCCGGATATACCGCCTGGCAGATTTTAAGCCGCAGAATTCCCGTCAGATCAGGGTCCACCGTTCTGGTCCACGGCGGTGCCGGCGGTGTCGGCGGATTCGCCGTTCAACTGGCCCGTCATCTCAACACCCGGGTGCTCACCACCTGTTCCGAAGGAAACTTCGATCATGTGAAAAACCTTGGCGCCCACCATGCCATTGACTATAAAAATGAAGACCTGCATTCACGGGTGATGGCACTCACCGATCAAAATGGAGCGGATGTCATCATCAATACCATTGACGAGGCCTCTGCCACCCGGGATTTGGACCTCCTTGCCCACGGGGGACACCTGGCATCCGTGGTGGGCCTGCCGGATATCAGCCGGTTGACACCGTTCACCAAAGCCGTGTCCGTCCACGAAATTGCCCTGGGGTCCGCCCACCTGAACGGGGGCCGAAACGCCCAGGCCGACCTGGCTGCCATGGGTGAAGAACTCATCACCATGGTCCGGGAAGGCAAACTCGCCACCCTGCTCACTGAAACCGTTGACCTGGCATCCGTACCTGAAGCATTAACCCGAATATCCCGGCGCCATGTCAAAGGTAAGATCGTGGCCGTTTTGTAGATTTGAGACGCCCTTACCCGTAATCACCGTTTGAAAATCTCAACATATCATGTCACTATAAATCAAATTAAGGAGACACCCATGAAAAAATCCATTGGCCCAGATACCCTGGCCTATCCCAATCCGGTGTGGTGCGTCGGCAGTTACGATGAAAAAGACCGCCCCAACATCATGACCATTGCCTGGGGCGGCATCTGTTGCTCCAAGCCTGCAGCGGTAACCATTTCCCTGCGCAAAGCCACCTACACTTACGGGAATATCATGGAGAGAGGGGCCTACACCATCAACATCCCTTCCGTAACCCACCTGGCCGAAACCGACTATTTCGGTATGGTTTCGGGCAAACGCACAAACAAGTTCACCGATACCGGCCTGACACCGGTGGCCTCGGATAAGGTGGATGCCCCCTATGTGGACGAATTTCCGCTGATTCTGGAGTGCAGGGTCATCCATACCCATGAAATCGGCCTCCATACCCAATTCGTTGGCGAAATCATGGACATCAAGGCTGATGAAGAGATCCTCAACGATAAGAATCTGCCCATGATGGAAAAGGTAGCACCCTTTGTCTACGGCCACGGTATCCGGGAATACTGGTCACTGGGTGAAGTCGTCGGCAGGGGATTTGATTCGGGCAAAAAATTCGGGTAATTCAAAGAGATGGGCATCCGCTACCAGGACATCTATCCGTCACCACCGCTGCTGGACAGCACAGTGGCGGCACGCCCCCTGGCAGCGGACCTGCTCACCCTGGAATACTTCGAAGCCGAGCCCGGTGAAATGCCGGCCGAAATTTTCGATCAGCACCACGTCATATTGAACCTCCAGGAAATTCCCCACCGTCTTGAAAACTTCAGGGACGGCGAACATCGGGATTTTACCTTTTACAAGGATGAAATTGTGGTGACGCCGGCCGGAGTCAGGTCCGGCTGGCGATGGCATGCCAGATCCAAGGTGATTGTCATCACCCTGGAACCTGCAAAGCTCCAGCGGTTCGCCCAAAGTGAAGTCGGGGTGCTGCTCACCGGTTCCCAGCTTCAAAACCTGCCATTGTTTAAGGATCCGGATATCTGCCAGGCCGGTGTGATGCTTCGGGACGCACTCCTTGAAAAAGACGTGGGCTCCCAG
Source organism: Desulfobacterales bacterium (assembly GCA_022361315.1). The sequence continues at coordinate 22,838 of JAKSBB010000756.1, read as the reverse complement.
GTTCTGTTCGAATCCCTGGCCCGGGTATTTCTGGTGAAGCTCATCCAAAAATACGGGGACCGCACCGATGAAGAAATCGCCTTTACCAAAGGTTTCACCGCCCGCCATTATAAACAGGTTCTGGATTTTGTGGCAGACCGGTACCCCGAGACCATCTCCCTGGAGGATCTGGCGTCGGTTGCGGCACTGAGCCCCTCCCATTTCTCACGGCTGTTCAAGCGAACCATCGGGCAGAGCCCCATGAATTTTGTCATGACCTACCGGGTGGAACAGGCCAAGAAACGACTATCGCAAACCAATACGCCCCTCATCGAGATTGCCCTGGATTGCGGATTCGCCGATCAGGCCCACTTCAGCCGGGTGTTCAAGCAACACCTGGGGCTTACCCCCAAAGCCTTTCGGACATCTCTCCAATAACAGGCGTACTTTCGTGCAAGAGCCATCTACCATTTGTACTTCTTGACTTTGAATTTTTTCTCAACGCTGCAGAATTCCTCACGAAATACCGACCCGCTTGAATCACTGTCAAGGGTCAGACTGGCCTGGGGAAATTCAAGGGTTACCCCTTTTGTCAGGACTGCTTTACGGGCGTCAATTTCCCTAAGACTGTGTTTCCCTTTGTACATCTTTTGAATCTGTTTCTCCAATATTTGATTCTCTTCTTCAAGGGTTTTGACCTTGTATTTGGCAAAAGAAATCTTTTTTGACAGAATTAAGAGAGTATTGCCGTGTTTATTATAAAACTCACCCTTGTCCTTCTCCAACTGGCGGCGCTGCTTTTTCAGTTCGCGAAGTTGATCAATATCGGATTTGGTTTTCGGCATCTTGGAATTCAACGTACTGATCTGCTGGTCCAGAGCCGTAAAATCCATCTCACTAATACCGGAATAGATGAACTGCATCTCTTTCTGGAAGGCTCTGATATCATCTAAAGCATTTTGAAACTCGTGATCTTTCGCCTTCAATTCTTCTTTCAGCGGGTATATGTCAGGTGTATCTCCGGCCACCAGCCGGCAATCTCTGCCCACCCTTGTATTTCTGAGAATGATTTTTTCCCCTGCACTAAGCACAGACGCGTCGACATTAAGACCGCTGACGATACAGGAGCCCTGACAGATAATTATACTCTCTCTGACAGCGAAAGTTTCTTCATCTTTCGTTGATTTCGCCCCGTTAATTAAAACATCCCGGTTGCCGGTGACCCTGGCGCCGGAAACCCCGGCCAGATTGATAACGCCCCGGGCTGAAATTTCAGCGCCCCTTACCCAGGCGTCAACCCCCACCTCTCCCCGGGATATCAATCTGCCTCTGAATTCAACGGCTTTAAAATCACGACATGTGACGCAGATATCTACCAATACCCGTTTCCGCACACGAACGTCGCAATCATGATCAATTACCGGACTGTTTTCGTCTAAATCACCGGGGATATCCACCGTGGTTGAAATGTCCACTGTCCCTCTGGGGGAAACAGATACAGCACCGTCGCATTCAGCGAAAAACTCGTTGTTCATCCGGCGCACATTGATGCCGGCATTCAAGGGAGAAGGGATTACCGGCGGTGAAATATAGCAATGGTTGACATTCACACCCGATTCCCCGGGCTGACGTTCAAGTTTGACAAGAATATCATCCTTCTTCACAATTGCCGGACCTGAAAACCCGGGGACTTTCATAAATAGTTGTGTGGTCAAAGACCTGTCAGGAATCGGCGCAGTACCCTGGGCCACAACAATTTTTTCTCCGGGTTTAACCCTGTTCTCAGCCAGTTTTCGGATGGCTGATGAAACAATGCCGTGGGTCACCTTTTTATGGTAGAGCCAAAGTACGATATTGGTGGTGGTCAGGGTATCCGGAATCTCTCTTTCCACCCTTAAAACAGCCTGAAGCCTGTTTTCAGTGTAAAGGCTCACAAACATCTGGTCCAACGCCTCTATCAACTCTTTTTGTGCACCGTCCAGAGCAACACCAAATTTAAGATTTATGATTTCAATTCTCTGACCCATCTGTAGGGTGAGTACCCGTTTTCGGCCGGACTCGGAAAGACCGTAATCCTCAACCAGGATATCACCGATCCACCGGGGAGGCTGAATCCTGCGGGGGGGTTGAATCCCGGAATTTGCCGAAGGGAAAGATGCCCCATCCGCCGGGGGATCTTCGTTCTCCGCGTCTCTCACTTTTCTTTCATAGGCGATCCGTTCCAGACTCTGCTGTTTCAGGGCGCTGATGACACTGGCTTCATCCAGTAATTGTTCCCGAATCACCAATGCACCGAAAAGGGCGCTTTTTTCCTTTTGTTCAATAAAAGAGCCCACAGCCTCCCTAAGGGACCGTTCCCAGGCATCATCCGGAAAGCGATTCTGAAGCAGGAGAATGTCATCCCGAATCTGAGGTGTCATCTCCCTGCGTTCCACCAGGATATCGCCAATGATATGATTTTTTCCCGTGTCAAGATAGCGGCGGGTCTGCTCTGACAGCGCGCTTCTTATACCCTGCTTCGTGGCAAACCTGTTGGTGACGGCAAGTTCTCCGAATTTTTTATCCATGGCCTTGATCTCAAGGTGAATGGCATTGCCGTGAAGAAACCTGAGTTGAGACGAATCGATGATGTTTTTCTCCAGCATCATCAGGTCAACACAACAGCACTTTCGGGCCAGGTAATTCCGGGTTATCTCATCCAGAAAGTCGGAATAAAACGGATCAAGTTCACTTAATGCGGCTTTGAGTTCTTCTTTGCCGGCCGCATCGGGGTGGTCCTGGATTTGCTGGCGTAATGTGTTTTTCAAAAACTGCAGGGACAATCTGAGTATGATTTGATTATATTTATAACAGGTTTTGTGCAACAATTCGGGCTGAATCAACTCCGTCAATTCCGGCAGCAGATCCAGGTATTGTTGTTCACCCTGCCCAAACCGTTTACTCAGTGCAGTTTTACACTGGTTAAATTGTGTTTCGGATATTAAATTTTTAACGAGAAAAAGGTCTAAGAATTTCAGATTTGCCTCAAAAACCGTTTTAACATCTTGATCTTCTCCTGAGGATTTTGGTTTTTGTAAATCAGGCATATCCCTATTATGCACATCCCGCTTACCGGAAGCAATAGGCATTGCCCTTAAGCAAACCGCCACCGATAGATTCTACAGCGCTTTAATACCAGGGGCTTACCCTCAGCGCCTTTCGGGCATTGGTGCAAACACAGCAATAATCTTCAAAAAATCAATACCCCGGTACAATCTTTTACCACCGCGTCAGGCTATACTCTTCATCGGACCATCAAAAGGAGATCATGATGATTAAAGCTGAAACCATGAAAAAAACCGCCCTGGTCACCGGTGCCAACCGGGGAATCGGATTATCCATTGCCAAAGCGCTTGCATCAAAGGATAACATCCGGGTGCTGGCCTGTGTCCGCGCCGGTGAAGCGGCACAGGAAGCCTCCGTGAAGATTGGCAGGGATACCATCGGCGTGGTTCTGAACCTTTCCGACCCGGCCCTTGCCGGGGCACAGGTAAAAACCATTGAAGCCGAACACGGCCCCATTGATATACTGGTGAACAACGCGGGGATCATGCTCCCCGGGTCCGCCCTGGAAATTACCGCAAATGATCTGACCGCCTCCCTGGCCGTCAACACGATCTCTCCCTTTGCCCTGATCCGTGAACTGGGCCCCGGCATGAAAGCCCGGGGCTGGGGGCGGATTGTCAATGTTTCCTCCGGCTGGGGGGCCTTTGACCAAGGACTCGCCGGCCCCACGGCCTATGCGGTCAGTAAAGCGGCGCTCAACGCATTAACCCTGTCCTTCGCACCGGCCCTGGGCCGTCAGGTCAAAATCAATGCCGCCTGCCCGGGATGGGTCCGCACCCGAATGGGGGGCCAGATGGCAACCCGGTCCCCTGAGAAGGGGGCGGAGACACCGGTATGGCTGGCAACACTTCCGGATGACGGCCCCACCGGAGGATTCTTCCGGGACCGCCGCCTGATCGAATGGTAAGCGCCGAGGGAATCTCTAATATTTACACTGGGAAGGAAGATACTTCTGGAGCAACGCCTGTTGGGATTCGCTGCGTTCGGGAAGCGCATATGATGCACACCGTTTTTCTATGATTTTTTCCGCATTCAGATCGATAAGGCTCTGGGCAGCAGCGGAAGCAGCGGAAGCGTTGGGATCGATCCCCTTTTTGTTAAACACAGGGGTAATCCGTTGTTCCTGCCTGTAAATCCCCACATCGCCGATGGCAAGAAAACTCCGGGTCTCCGCTGCTTTGGCCAGTTTCTCCGTCAGTTTCGGATCAAAGGACAGGTTCAGTCCCTGCAGCAGGCGGTTGCAATTGATCAGCAGTTCCTCGTCAAATATGATCTTGTTAAAACTGCCGCCGGCAAAGGCCGCCATGAGGCCGGGATAGCACCAGATCTCGTCCACTTCCGTCATGAAATAGGGGGCGATAGCGGTCATACAGGATTCAAATCCACCCTGGTAGTCGTTTTTAATACCGTCGGCAAAACAGCCGCACACAGCGCAGTTCAGGCCGAAGTGGAGACAGACTTCGTAAAACATGATCTGAACGTTAAGGTATTCCGGGCTGGCATAGACGGGCTGCATGGTGCGCATATCCGTCATGGTGGAAAAGCAGCTGAACCCCACCGGTGTACCGGGTTTGAGCAGTTGAACGTAAACGGCACCGGCCAGGGAGACGGCCACATCATGGATGACGATGCCCATCAGGCTTTCAGGGCCGGTCATGTATGAGAGGGTGCAGGGAAAGATGGTGATATCCTGTTCCTCCTCCACAAGCACCGTCAGATTAATCAGGCTTTCCTCATCGTAAGCCAGCGGGGGATTCGGGCAGATTCCCTGGGCCATCACAGGGCCGTCATTGGTTCCCTTAATTTCTTTGATCAGTTGTATGGCCCTTTTGGCGCTGCCGTAGACATCCCCGTTCCTGGTATTGGACCTGGTGGCCCGCAGACCGAGGTTGGGAAATTTATCCGAGTATTTCAAAAGCATGGCGATCTGGGAAATGTATGGGTCCTCACTGTCGTTGTCCACGGGATCCACCACCCCGGGGTTCACGGTCTCATACAGCTCACAGGTCTCGGCCAGCCGGTACATCCTGACGGCATCCTCAACAGTTCCCCGCCGGCTTTCACCGGTGGCATCATCCAGGATCATGGGGGAATTGGAAAAGGGGGAGGCGGCAACCAGCCGTTTTGTCCCTGTGGCCTCATATGTATGGGCAGGCATCAGCTTCAGGGTGTCGTCCAGAAGGTCCCGGGAAATATATACCCGTTTGTCCTCTACCCGGAACCCGTGTGTCCTGAAAAGTGCCAGAGCGCTTTCCATCTCAAATTCAACCCCGACGGTGGCCAATACCTCTGCGGCCTGACCATATATTGTTTCGATTTGCTCTTTCGTAATCAAGTTCGGCATAATCGCCTCTCCTTTTATAGCTTAAAATTTTACAAATGCCCGGGATGGTCACTATTACAAGTGACCGGGATGGTCATTTTACAAATGCCCGATGTAATCAGAAGTATGCCGGGTTTGCGTAAAAAACAGGATCCGGCCCGTGCATTCTGCAACACTGACAAACAGGCACAGCCACACCGGCAGTGTCTTTAGTGAAAAGACAATCAAAAGTGGAAACCCATATCCCAATCCCATCCACAGGTAGTACAGGGGGGAGCGCCCCCAGGCCCTGGCCGTATCCGACACCACAACGGTCCCGGATTTCCATATCAGGGGAAGCATCAGCCCCCCCACAAAACCGGAGGCAAACACCATGGATCCGATCCGGGCGAGCAGCTCACGCCAGGCCGCATCCCCAAACCAGGCGGACAGGCAGATCCCCGTGGTCAGACTTGAAAAGAAAAACAGCACCACAGGCGCGCCATGTCGCATGGCTGAAAAACCCGGGACCACGTACACCATCCCCTGGGTGAACAGGAACCCGATACCAACCAGGGCCAGGCAACTGCTGAAAAACAATCCATGGGAAAGCCCCAACACCATCTGGAAAAACGACACCCCCAGAAACAGGGACAAGAGGAGCCCTTCCCTGCTGAGCCAGGAGGAGCGTAAATTCATGAATGCGGTGGCCATTTTTTGGGGGTGCCCCAGGTGGAATACCGACACCACGGCACCGGAGAATGCGAGCATAAAGAGGAGCACAAGGTCAGCAACACCACCGGCTCCGTGACCAGCCAACAGCCTGAGTACTTTGAAAACAGCAAGACCCGCCGCAGCCTGGGTGGTCACCGTCAGGGCCACCAGGGTCAGATGCCTGCCATATAGAACGGATCGCATATCATCACCTCATTATCATCATTCTGGGAAGTGTCGGCAAAACAAACCGGACGGAGGGATAAAGCCCCTCCCCGTCGGGAAAGCCGGGGGGCGTCTCTAGCAGCTTCGGGGCCTCCGGCGTGTCCTGATCAAACATTTCCCGATTCAGTGTATTCAGGTCCACCAGTTCAATGGCCCGTACCGGGCAGGCCTGGATACAGGCCGGCGCCAGTCCGGCATCAAGGCGGTGGTGGCAAAGGCTGCATTTCTCGGCCTTCTTCAGTTTTTTATTGTACTTCGGGGCACCGAAGGGACAGGCCCGGATACAATTGGTGCATCCGATACAGGCATCCTGATCATGGATCACAATCCCGTCATCCCGCCGTTTTTTATAGGCCCCGGTGGGGCAAACCGCCTCACATACCGGAGCTGCACAATGGTTGCATGCCAGTGAATAAAAGGCCCTGTCATCATAGGGAAAATGATTTTCAGCCAGGGGGTAAATCTGCCGCCAGGCCACATCACTTTCCAGGCCGTTGTAACTCTTGCAGGCCATCGCACAGGTATAACAGCCGATGCACCGGTCCGCGTTTACCAGAAAGGCTTTCTGTTCAGCCATGGGAGGTCTCCTTAGACTTTCTCAATATCTGCAAACTGATCATGGAGGGCCACACCCGGGGCGCCTGTTTTTTTGCTGCCCATGTCCGCTTCCCTGTCGTCCACCAATGTGTTGACGTTAAAATCAAAATCTTTGAACCAGGCTTCGTACATCAATATGGTCTTTTCCGGAACGTTCCGGGAGACTTTCACCTTTGCCGTAAGCGTCCCCAAGGCATTGAACACCCGGATACGGTCAAGGTCGGAAATCCCTTTGTGCTGCGCCAGGGTCGGATGGATATATACATAGGGTTCCTTGTTAAAGGAGGCCACCCAGTCCAGATTGTTAAACTGTGAATGGATACCGAATTTCGAGTGGGGGGTGAGCAGCCTGTACTTATCGTAGGCCTTTCGCCCTTCCTTGAAAACGGGCAGCGCATCATATCCGTCCCGGGCGCATAGTTCGGAGGCAAACTCGTACTTCCCCGAGGGCGTCATGAACCGGTTGTCATGCCAGCCTGCGGAACTGTCCATCTTCATCTTCACCGGACCGGACCGCAGGGTTTCCCAGCTCTCCAGCCCGAAGGCCTCCAGCAGGTCCGGGTTAAACTCCTTGATGGTCCATTCACGGTCATCTGCCTGCTGGGGAAAGGTACAGGATCCCGGACGCAATTCGTTTATTTTCCGGCTCAGCAGTGCTGCAATTTCCAGGTTGGATTTGGCCTCGTACATGGGCTTAACTGCGGCCTCGTTTATAGCCAGCCAATAGTGCCAGTAGGAAACATTGACACTGAACTCCTCAAATAAGGTGGTCACCGGAAGCACCAGGTCCGAGTATTTCACGGTTTCGGTGAAAAACTGCTCCACACTGACCACCAGTTCCAGTTTTTCAAAGGCCTTTTCCATCAGGTTCCGGTCAAAGTCCTGGGCAAATACATTCCGGCATGACACCCAGAGCATACGGATCTTCGGATCATCAGCCTCCAGAATAGACCGGGCCGTTTTGTTGATGTTCAAATGCCGGTCTGAATAACCAGGTCCCGGCTCCGTGTTCCCGGGCACCCCCACAGACCCTTCCGGCGGCGACTGCGTTTCCGCATGATAGTTGAATCCCCAGGTGCGCAGGTGGGCATACCGGGCACCGCCCCCCACCTTGCCGATGTGGCCGCACATGGCCACAAGGGCATCTATGGCCCGGACGGTTGCCCCACCGTTGGTATGGCGCTGCAGCCCATAACCGATCCAGATGGTCCCCGGACTTGCCTGGGCAAATTCCTCTGCCACGGCCCTGATGCGGTCCGCCGGAATTCCGGTTTTTTCCGCCGCCCATTCAACCCCGATATGGTCACGCAAATAGGTGCTGAAGGCATCGAATCCCACGGTATTTTCGGAAACGAAATCTGCATCCGTAAGGCCCTGGTCCAGGATGTGCCTTGCCATCCCCAGGGCCAGGGCCCCGTCGGTGCCGGGATGGGGCTGCCAGTATTCATCGCTTTTGGCGCTGGTCTGGGTGAATACCGGATCAATACTGACGATCTTTGCCCCTCTCTGCCGGGCCGCCATGATGTATTTCATAGAATGAACCGCACACCAGGCAGGGTTTACCCCCCAGAGAATGATATACTTCGCCTCACTCATATCTTCGGGGTCGTTGCACCAGATGTCGCCCATGTCGTAGGTCTGGGCATCAATCCCGGCGGGCCAGCAGGGGGTGCCCACAAATCGTGTGGTGTACCCCAGGGAACTCATCATGCCTTCAACGGCATGGTTGGTGACCCCGTGGTGGCCGGATAATTTGGACAGCGCCAGTCCGAGCAGAGATCCGTCCTTATCTTTGATTTCCAGAATCTTTTTCGCAATGATATCCATTGCCCTGTCCCAGGAAATACGCCGCCACTTTCCCGAGCCCCTTTTGTCCTGGATCATGGGATACTTGATCCGGTCCGGGCTGTACTGTCTGCGGGGATATGAATACCCCTTTACACAGAGGCCGCCGTCCGTATAGCTGGAACCGCCATCCCCCTCTATGAATTCGACCACCCCGTCCCGGACATAGGTCTTGATACTGCAGGTATCATAGCAATTCCGGGGGCAGGCATTTCTGAAAACCTGATACTGAGTCTCATCAAACACCCGGGCCGGCTTTTTTTCAGGGATTAAAAGCTTGGGCGGCAAATTGACACGGGAGGCCAGCTGCCGGATCTTTGACAGCCCCTCGTTAAGCCATTCCATCTGATCATTGATACCCATGGGTTTACCTATCCCCCTTTGAGTTTGAATCTGGTACTGGGTTGGTTATTGATTGTGACAGGGTGTGGACCAGGGATTCCAGCAGGTCTACCATGTGGCGGACAGGCTGCGGCACCCTGTCCGCCTGCCTGCATCGTTCGCAGAATGCCGGCACCCATGCCCCCATGTGCCTCGAAACCAGAGATTTCAATGCCTTCATATCCAGCGGTTGCTGCCCCAGGATCACCAGGAGGGCATCCAGCTCATATGAGATGAAATCGTCGGGCAGCGCCCCCGGGTCTGGTACCTGCATCCCAAGTGAGTTGTAAAGTTGGCGGATCCCGAGGGTGGATTTTCCCATGAGATCGGCGTTTTCATCCAAATACACCGATGCATAGGGCGGAGCTGCCGGCGCTGCCGGCCCCACAAAGAGCCGGTTGAAATCATACTCCACCTGCTGCCAGTCCACCTTGTCCAATGGAAAGTTGTTGGTGGCGGCATAGGCGGCTTGCAGGGCGGCGGCGTCAACGGCGGCGAAGAAGTCCCGTAACCCCGCGATACAGCCCGGGGTCAGAGGGCATTCTCCGGGGGCCGGATCATGCCCTTTTTCCATGGCGGCCGGTTCTGAAACCTTATTATCCTTTATACTATCCTTGGGGGACATATTTCTTCAGCCGGCTTTGACCGTAATCCGTAAGTTTGTATGAGCAGTTAAGATCTCCGTCACCATTGAAGGCGACGTCCACCATATCGATAAGCCCGGCCGCCCGTAATGCGGACAGATGCTTCTCCACATTGGCCAGGGAGAGTTGTTTTTCGTTTCCGTAACGGGGGGTTGCGCTGTCAAACAATTCTTTGGCAGTGACCTTGGCCTTCCCGTTCATATATTTGACCAGACTGTATTTCAGAGGTAATACGGCTGTACCCATTTGCTTTCTCCTTTTACACGATGTAATTGTATGATGTCTTATCAGTCCAGGGATCTCAGATTCAACAACTCTTTGGGATTTGCCACCACCAGTATAGCACCGGCGGTCACAACCACGGCCCCGATGACAAGCTCAGGACTGATGGAATACTCGATGATACCCAGGGCGGAAAAGAGCAGGCTCCACACGATGGACCACAGGGCGTAGGTGATGTTAAAGGTCATGGCCCGGCTCACCCCTGTGGTGACGAAAGCCTTATACCAGCACAGCATGGTCATGCCGCCGGCCAGACCGGCCATGGCCATGATGGGTAGCAGCTTGCCGATGTCCGGACTTGAAAAAATATCAAAAAAGAAGACCACGGCCCCAAAGACCGGCAGGACAAAGACGAAATAAAGAACGAACTGGGCGGCAAGCTTGAGCCCGACAGCCACCTCATCGTCCACCAGATCCATGCCGTAGGAGGCGAATACCCCTTCCAATCCCCAGCCCAGTCCTGCTGCCAGACCAATGACCAGCCCCAGATAAAAATTATTGGGCAAATCGCCTTCCGGGGGTGAATAGGAGAGATAAATGGCACCGGCAACGGCCACAATCATACCGATCCACACCCGTTTGTTGATTTTCTCTTTCAGAAACACAGCGGCGGCAAGGGAGCCTAAAATCGGGTAGGTGGCGGAAATACAAACGGCATATGTGCCGGCCATACTGATACTGATGACAAAACACCCCATGGCGATGGGGCCGCCGCAAAATCCCGCCAGGAGAATAAAAAATCCCGGTTTGGTGCGGATCACCCTGAAGTATTCAACAATTTTTCCCTTGATCAATCCGTTATACAGTGCCAGCCATATCGTGCCGAACCCGTCGTGGAGTGCGGCATTTGCCACCCCGGCGGCCAGGACCAGGGATACGGGTTCCGATACGTTGAACGGAATCAGGGCAAAGGCCAGTCCCAGGATGACCGTATCCAGCCCCCACAGCATACCGGATGCTGCGGCAAACCCGATCCCCACTTTGGCGAAGCTTAATGCCCGGGCCTCATATTGTTCCCGGGCATTTAATCCCGTGGTATTTTGCATGGTGTTTTCCATTTGATCTCCTTCATTCTTTCCTGTGGTTGGTACGTATTTCTTCCGTTTTTGCCAAACTCGATATCGGGTTTCTCTTCTGAAGATGTGAATCCACTCTACAGGACAAAAGAAGGGGATGAAAGACGACAAAAAGAGTAATTAATGGGTATTTTTATATACCCATTTTTAAGATCTGGGGAAAGAAACCATTTCGACGCTTACGTCTATGCGTTTTGATTCAGATAGGTATGAAGGTTTAGTTTTCGGTTTTGGATATTCAGTTTACGGCGTATGTTTCGCCGGTGGGTCTGGATGGTGACGATGGACAGATTCAGGGCATCTGCGATTTCCTGGGAGGTGACACCGGCCTGGATGAATTTGCAGACCTTCATCTCCATGGGGGTCAGTTTTAAAAGCATGGCCTGGCGGCCGGTTTCACCGCCCTGGGTGAGTTTGTACAATTGATCCTCAAGGATGTCGATGTATGAGCCGCGGATGTCACCGGAGGTTTCCTTCCGGATGGTGCGCAATGTGGGAATCAGGGTGCGGCTGACGGTGCGGCTGATGTTCTGTTCGAATGACTCCCGCTCCTTATCCACTGTTTTCATCACCGTTCGAAGGGTGACGTTCATCTCCTCCAGTTGATTTTTCTTGTTCACCAGTTCCGAAGTTCTCTCGGACACAAGGGTCTCCAGCATTTCGCTCTGTTTGACATGGACCGTAATATCTTTCAGTACGGCCAGGTACCCGTCCGAAGAAAGGCTGATCTCATGAAGGGGAACAAAGACACAGTGGAAGTAGAGATCATCACCCAGTGAAACTTCCAGGGGGGCCTCCGCGGTATGTTCAGCGTAAACGGTGTTCCCGTCGGCCTCGCCGATTCCCAGTAAATCCAGAATTGATGTACCCGATGGATCCGTGCCGAAATACCGCCGGGCAGACCGGTTGGCCTCCAGCACCTCCCCCCTGCCGTTGATCATCAACACCAGTTCTGATATTGAATCCAGTACGTTTTCATACTTGCACTTTTCCAGGGTCAGGCGGCGGTTTGCGTGATCCAGGGAACTGTCTGCTTCCCTCTGTGACATATTGGCCCAGTCCTGAATGATGATGGTCTCCAGGGCATCCGCCCACATCCGGATAAAGGAGACGGCCTGCAGTTTCTGCTGCAGGGGCTCATCTCCGTCATGGACCATTTCCAGCACCGAATGAACGAGGGTTTTCAGGCAACCGATGAACATCTCCCCGGTCACGCCCCTGGCCCGGTGACGGCGGGAGGTAAGAATGAAATGGGCCGCCCAGTTGTCTTTATTTAAAATCAGTTCACCAAAGGACGGGGGGTCTCCGCTTTCTGCCACGGCCCCCAGGGATTCCAGAAACCACTCATATGAAAGAATGGTATCACTGCGCCTGGCCGTGGTATTCTCAAGGTACCCGGCGTTCCCCATATGTTTGGGCCACAGGCGAAGAAAGTCTTCCAGCTGGCGGCCCAGACGGGTCAGAATTTCTGCAGGCAGATGTTCAGTTGACATGGACGAAGCCTACCATACCCGGAAAAAAGGAACAACAGGCTTGCCGGCCATACCGGGCCTTTCCCCCAATTGATTTTACTGGACTTTGCACGGAAGTTCCACTATACCGGGGCTGACGGGGAACATCTAAGGAGATCATTATGGAAATTTCACCCATCGGCATGATTGAAACACCGTTCACCTCCCTTGAAGGCATGCCCATCCAGCCCACGGGAGCCAAAGGCGTCAAAGGCAGAATCCATATCGCACCGGCCTATGAAGAAGGATTGAATGACATTGAGGGGTTTTCCCACCTCATCCTGCTCTACCAGTTTCACAGGTCCGACGGATACGACCTGACGGTCACGCCCTTTCTGGACAAGACACCCCGGGGATTATTCTCCACCCGGGCCCCCAGGCGGCCCAACCCCATCGGACTTTCCATTGTCCGCCTGCGCTCACGGGAGGGACGGATACTGGAGATTGAGGATATTGACGTATTGGACCAAACCCCGCTGATCGATATCAAGCCCTACGTTCCGCGGTTTGATGTCAAAGAGGTGACGGCATCGGGCTGGCTGGAACAGACCCAGAACGATGCGGAGAATAAACGTTCAGACGACAGGTTCAGCAGCAAATGATGCCGAAATACCGGTTCAACAGGAACGAGTTCGCAGGGTCCCTCGGGGATCTGGGCACCATCCTGCCCCTAGCCCTGGGTATGATCATGGTCAACGGCCTCAGCCCCATGGGCGTTTTCTTTTCCATGGGGTTGTTCTATGCCCTCACCGGCGTTTATTACGGGCTCACCGTGCCGGTGGAACCCATGAAGGTGATCGGGGCCTATGCCATTGCCACGGCCATGTCGGTGCAGCAGATCCAGGCCTCAACCCTGCTCATGGCGGGCACCCTGGCGCTGATTGCCGCCACCGGTTCAATCGACCGGTTCGGCCGGTATATCCCCAAGGCGGTGATCCGGGGCATTCAGGTGTCCACAGGGTTACTGTTGATGGTAAAAGGCGTGGAGATGATGGGGGGGAACTCCACGATCCAGCACCTCAAGAACCTGGCGGAACCCTATCTCACCCTCCAGACCCTGGGGCCGCTGCCCATCGGCCTTGTCATCGGCACCCTCGGCATTATCACCACCCTGGGGTTTCTGAACAACCGGAAACTGCCGGCCGGACTTATCGTTATTCTGCTGGGGATGGTCATCGGTCTTGTATTCGGCACCGGAGAGGGGCTGGATGCCCTGAGCCCCGGACTCTACTTCCCGGAGCTGCTGCCCCACGGGTTTCCTTCAGGGGCGGACTTTTCCTTTGTCATTCTCGCAGTGGTGCTTCCCCAGATGCCCATGACCCTGGGGAATGCCGTGCTTGCCCAGGCAGACCTGTCCAAAGACTACTTCGGGGATGCGGCCGAAAAAATGACCTATGCCTCCCTGTGCGTCTCCATGGCGGCAGGCAATGTCTTAAGTTTTCTTTTCGGCGGTATGCCCATGTGCCACGGTGCCGGCGGTCTGGCCGCCCATTACCGGTTCGGGGCGAAAACCGCCGGATCCAATCTGATTATCGGCGGCCTGATGATGGGGCTGCCGCTGATTCTGGGGGCAGGATTTCTGTCCATCCTCTTTCTCATTCCCATGGCCATCCTTGGGGTGCTGCTGATCTTTGCCGGCAGCCAGCTGGCCATGACCATCATCGACATGAATACCCGGAATGAGATCTTTGTGGTGACGGTAATCCTGGCCGTAACCCTGGCCTCGAATCTCGCCATAGGTGCCGTGGTGGGAATGGTACTTGCTCACAGCTTGAAACGGATAGAGGTGTAAAAGGACAAGCCCGGACACCCATGGTCCGGGCTTTGTTTTAAGGTATCAGACTCTGGCGAACACCTGGCCCAATTTATAGAGCTTGTCCACTTCCGGCAGAACGATGTCAACACTACGGTTCTCGAAAATCACGATCATATCGGAGCCGCCGAAGAGGAAATAGCCGAACTCATCCCCCTTGTTGACGTAGTCCCCGGGGTCCACCGTGATATTGCAGGAGGAGATCACATCCATGCCGATGGGGAGCAGCGCCACAAGCCCGATCGGAGAGTCCAGCACCAGCAGCCCCCGGTCCTGGCGGAACTGGTAGCCGGTACCGTCTTTTGCATGGAGATCGCCGTCCGGCGACTGGTAGACATCTGCATAGACATCCCCGGAGATAACACCGGTTTCCAGCACCCTGCCCCGGACCGGCACATGATACCGGTGATAGGTGAACACGGTAAGGTAGCTGTGGGTGAACAGCCCGCCTTTGAACTTATCCCCATACCGGCTGCCCGAAAGCAGGGTCTCTACGGAATAGGTATTGCCTTTAGACACGGTGATCTTATCCTGCTCGTCAATGGCCCAGCAGCCCTTGTAAACGCTGTCCGCCGGCATGGTGACAACGGTGTCGTCGCACATCCGTTCATGGATAAGGTTGACATCCTCCACCGGAGAAGCCCCGATGGGGCGGCCCTCTGCCGGCGGGTCAAAGGCATGTGTCCGGGTGCCGATGGGGCGTTTCCCCGGCCGGATATGACGGCAGAAAAAGGTATTGAAACTATTGTATCCCCCCGGCGGCACCTCGAAGAGATCCATTTCAAAGGTCTTGTCATGGGTAAATGAATAGAGGTTGTTGGCTGATTTTGCGGAGTTCATGAAACTGCCGTACTGCTCGGTGAACAGCACCAGCCATTGCTGAAATCCGGCAAACCGGTCCTCTTTCTGGAGCACGTTCTCCTGCTGGCTGATAATAAAATAAAGACCGTGGAAGAGATTGCTGAAGGTGGATTCCACCGGGGTGGTCTCCATCAGCTGGTTCAGGTAAAGATAAAAGTCATCCAGGTTGGATATGGGCTGCTCCCACCCCGGCGGTGTCCATTCCGCATCTGCGATGCACTTTCCCAATACCCATTTCAGTTTTTCATCCCTTTCCACCATGTCCTGAAGGACAATGGTAATCCGATGACACATTTCCATGGCAGGCCTCCTTGAATGAGATTGATGATAACCGGACAAGAATACGGACAGGTCCGGTGGTTGGTGATATTGATTGCTGATGTGTTCTCCGGGTTATCCACATGGGTATGAAATCGGAGCCGTCATTCGGAAGCTGGTGGAAACCCCATACCGGGGAAACGGGTTCAAAGAAATTCTTACACCCGGGAACAGATATCCTGAACGTAGCTGTTTTAGGATTAATAGTCAAATAAATAGAACCGGTCTGCCTGTGGCCCCATCCATATTGCCTTTACTATATGCCGGAATGCTGATATGCCTCACCTGGTTGTTCAAAATTCTGCGGACCGGCCATGGATTTACCAAATCATGCAGGGGTAACCGAAGATGACCATGGTGAAAGGTCCGGCAAACCCATCGGAGTTATCGGGAGATTCTAAATGCGGTTGATATTTTACGTCCTTCTTTTTACCTTTTTTTCCGTCGCCGGCACCGTTGCAGGCGATATCCGGGATCCCTACAAAAATATTAACTACTTCCGGTTGGACAACGGTTTGCAGGTTTACCTCCTCAGCGACACCAAGGCAGTAAACACCCAGGTCTCGGTGATCGTCGACGTGGGTACGGAAATAGAAAACGACACCACCCGCGGTCTTTCCCACCTGGTGGAGCACATGGTGTTCCGGGATCGCCGGGTGCCGCACCGGGACTACCTGGATTATCTGGAGGATGAAGGGGCCACCTATGTCAACGGATTTACCAGTGGCTACACAACCGAATTCCAGGCGGTCATCGACAGTTCAAAATCCTATTGGGTGGTGGAAACCATCTCCGGAATGCTATTTGACAAACAATTGGACGAGGAAGACCTGACGGCCGAACTCGGTGCCATCCGGACAGAGCTCGGTGCGGAAAAATGGTATGAAAAACCCCTGTGGCATCTTTTCAGAACAACGGAAAAAATCTTTCCGCCGGAAGATGATTTTTACAAGGAAAACTTCGGTATTTCGCTGCCGGATGAACGGGTCCCCCATTATAAAATCAGAGAGGCATACCGCAACGTCACGCTCACGGATGTTCTGGACCACTACACGTCCTATTATTATCCGGCAAACACCACCCTGAGGGTTGCGGGCAATTTCGATGCCGTCCGAATGACAGAACTGATACAAAGGACTTACGGCGGTATAACCAGGCAGGGCACCCAAACGGCAACGCCACCGGAAAACACGCCCGTATTGAATAACAGGCCCTACTTCAGATTTATTGAAGGAACCGATGAAAATCTAGGATTTATCGGGGCCACCTATGTCCTTGACGACTATAAAAAGTATATTGTTCTCGACGCATATGTATCCAACCTGGCCCAGCGGCTTCAGCAGGTCCTTAGAAACCGGCGGGGGGACACGTACACCATCTCCCCAAATCACTTCGGCAGGGAAAAATCCATGGTGGCCAGCGTCAGGTTTGACGGTCTCAGGGAGGCTTTTGAAACCAATATCACCACCGTCCGGGACACCATTAAACAAGACCGGATTCATCTGCCGGATGAAACGATTCAAAACGCGCTGAAACGATTTGAAAAAACCTATACCGCCATTGAACACGATCATGCCTCACTGATGGACATGATTGGAACGGCCCAGTATCTGAGAGAAGAACACGGGATCACAGACCAGACCTCCTATGATATCTTCCGCGCCATCAGCCACGAGGATTTCAGAAAGATTATCGCTGAGGTCTTCACGCCTTCAAACACCTATTCCTATATCAACAGGGATTACTACTTCTTTCCCGTGGAAATGGCGGTCATCAGCATTGCTTATTACCTGGTGTTCTTTCTGGCCTATTTCAACTTTTACCGCATGGACAGATGGACCGGTAACATATCCTACTCAAAACGGGATATTTTGATGACAAGACGACTAAGCAGCCGTATCACCGGATTCGGTGTCTTCTTAATCTGCCTATTTCTGGCGCCACTAACATCCGGATGGCTGGAGTTTCTGGGACAAAAATATATTCTGGGAGATGCCTTCTTCCGCCGCACCATTGATGTCCCCTATTCCTATATTCTGACCATTACGGATCCCCTGATTTTTATCACCGTCTTCCTGCTTATCTACCGGTTCCTATTCCGCTATTTTGCGCGTATTGATGTGATTGACGACGCCGTCTACCTGGTGGGCAACCGAGTGCAGGAAATCCGGAAAGATACAATTACCGCCCTTGACGTGGTCCCGTGGCACCCCCGTTATTTTTTCCGGACAACCGGCTACGCCCTCCTTTTCTGGAGACCGGTACTGAAAATTGAAACAACCGCCGGGGACATCCACTTTCTCCGGGCCTTCAATGCCGGGCACCTGAAAGAAGATCTGGAGAAATACATGGGCCCTTGATGCCAATGTCTCTGAATCAATCTGCTGAATTGCGTCCAGTGCCGAGATCTTCAGGAACGTCTCCGGGTTTTCAGGTCCTTTTTCAGCAATCCGTATTTTTTTAATTTGCGCATGATGGAGGTCTTACTGATACCGAGCACCCCTGCAGCTTTGATGGCAGTCGAATGTTCATTGACGGCCTGTAAAAGCAGCATTCTCTCATACTCCTCAAGCTGCTTTTTGAGGGGACGCCGGGTGGATTGTGTACCGGGCATTCCCTCTGCCGGCGGTGCTGAAACAACCGGGGTACAGATATGGTCAAGAATCATCGTGTCCAGAAATTGCGCGTCATCGGACATAATAATAGCGTTGTTTATGATATTCGACAACTCCCTTACATTCCCCGGGAAACCATATTTTCCGAGGGCCAGATAGGTCTGGGCAGCAATCTTTTTATTCAATCCGTACTTTGAATTGAACCGATCGAGGAAGTGCCTGGCCAGAGGGGCGATATCTTCTGCCCGTTCCCTCAGGGGCGGGATGGTTATATTGGCTGTATTCAGCCTGTAATAGAGATCCGGGCGAAATTTTTTCTGTTCACACATCCGCTTCAGATTCTGATTGGTTGCGGCAATGACACGGCAATTGACCTTACGGGACCGGGTGCCGCCTATCCGTGATATCCGTCTCTCCTCCAGGCAGTGCAGGAGTTTGGCCTGGGAGTATAGCGGCAGTTCACCGATTTCATCGAGAAAAAGAATGCCGCCTTCGGCAAGTTCAAACAAGCCTGGTTTCGGCTTGTTTCCCGCACCGGTGAATGCCCCTTTCTCGTATCCGAACAACTCCGCTTCAATGAGATTTTCCGGAAGCGCCGCGCAGTTGATCTGGATAAAAGGTTTTTGAGAGCATTTGCTGATGGTGTGGTAATAGTTGGTCAGCAGCCCTTTGCCCACCCCGGTCTCCCCCTGGACAAGCAGGGCGTCCAGATCCATCTCCGCGCACCTTCGTATGAAGTTGAGTACGGTCTTCATCTTCTTGCTGATGCTGACGATCCCGCCTTTTTCCGGGAACCTGCCCGTAAGTTGCCGGATCTCCTGTTCAAGCTTTTTCTTAATGGAGCGTTCCCGCTTCAACCGCTGCTCAAGTTTTTTTATCTGCGTAATATCCCGCTCGTTCTGAACAACGTACAGCACCCCTCCCGATGCATCGAAAATTGGGATACTGGTGGTCAGGATATTTCTGCCCTTGCGGGTTTTATAGATCCGCGTCAGTTTTCGTTTTTTCCGGATCACTTCCAGCGCGGTTGAATGGTCATAATGCCCTGCTTTGAGAACCTGCTTCACATTATTATTCAAAACGCTTTCAACGGGAAGATCCAGGTAGCCGGCCGCCGCTTTGTTGATGACGATCATCTGTCCGTCGTTCCGGACAACGCAGAATCCGTCGTAGGAATGCTCAAACAGCAGACTGATGATCTTATGGATATCATCGGGGGAATGGATCATCTCTTCTGCGATATAGGAATTAAGGGCTGTGGGGTTGAATCCTCTGATATTCAGTGACATGAGCTCTCCTGAAAAGTTCCATTTTTGAGACTGTTTATCATTTTATACATTAATTTTAAAGTAGTTAGTCACAATTTTGGGTATCATTATTGTGTCTTTTACCGTTTACCTGAAGATATTCATGAAAAGAAAGTATCATTTTCGGATCTTTATGATGCCATCAAAATCACAGTCTCATATAGTACCCTTTTTCAACACACTGAAAAAACATCAGAATTTGCCTACCTCTCAGTAAACGGCAATACACTGGTACCGGGATTGCAATTGCCATTTGCTAAGGTAGAGATACGTAAGAGTTAAAGCCGGGATATGGGAACGCGAACCTCCGGCGACAACAAAGAAATGAATAAAGGACCGAATCAATGAAGATTTCGATGGAAAACAAAAAGGTGTTGATCACAGCAGGCGGTTCAGGTATCTGCCGTGTTGTGGCGGATATGTTTCTGGCCGAAGGAGCAACCGTACATATCTGTGATGTTGATCCCGCTGCCGTCAAAGACTTCAGCGGGTCGCATCCAAAGGCAGGCGGCACGGTATGCGACGTTTCCGATCCCGGTCAGGTGGAGAATCTGTTTGAAGCGGCCGACCGGCATTTAAAGGGCCTTGATATTCTGATCAACGGCGCCGGAATCGGGGGCAGCATCGGCACTGTGGACGAAATTGACACCGAAGGATGGCGCAGGACCGTGGAAGTCAACCTGAACGGTACCTTCCACTGTGCACGCCTGGCCGTGCCCAGGATCAAAGCCCGGGGCTGCGGCAGCATTATCAATTTTTCATCCACGGCAGGGTTTCTGGCCTATGCCATGCGATCCCCATACGCCGCAGCCAAATGGGGACTCATCGGTTTTACCAAAACCCTGGCCCTGGAGCAGGGCAGGTACGGCATCCGGGTGAATGCGGTTTGCCCCGGTGTGGTGGAAGGTGAACGGATGGACCGTGTGATTGCAGGGGAGGCAGCGGCAAAAGGCATATCCGAAGCCCAGGTCCGGGAGAACTACACCCGGGGCAATGCCCTGAGAACCTTTGTGTCGCCTGAGGATATCGGTTCAACCATCCTTTTCCTGTGCTCTGATTACGGAAACAAGATCACCGGACAGGCCATTGCCGTTGACGGATTTACGGAAAGCAATGAATAAATAACACCCAGGAGAACACCATGCGACTGACCGCATTTAACCCGGAGGAACTTGACCGCATTCATGGGGCATCACTGGAAATTCTATCCAGGACAGGGGTGGTTTTTCACTCGTCTGATGCACTGAATCTTTTCAAAAAACATGGCGCCCGTGTGGAAAACGACAGGGTATTCATCCCCGAGACACTGGTTGATGACGCCCTGTCCCGGGCACCCAAAGAATTTGAATGGCAGGCCAGAAATCCCGAACATACCATTGTTATCGGCAGGGATGCATTGGGGGTCCAGCCCAACATCGGCCCCATTTACATACACGATATGAAAAACGGCCGCAGACATTCAGTGCTCAAGGATTTTGTGAACATGCAGAAGCTGGCCCAGACCTCTGATGTGGTCAACCTGGTGGGTTCACTCCCCGTGGAGCCTTCTGACCTTCCCCAGGACACCAAGCATCTCCAGATGCTTTACGAAGTGCTGAAGCACACGGACAAACCGGTGATCGGCATGGCCGGCCATAGAAAAGAAGCCACCGAGGCACTTGAAATGATGGCCCTGGCTGTCAGACCGTATACGGATCACCCCTTTTCAGACAACCACTGGATCTGTGTGGCCGTAAACCCCTTAAGCCCCCTCTCTTTCAGCCCCGACGCCATTGAAACCCTATTTGCCTATGCAGGACAAAACCAGCCGATATTCATTCCCCCCGCCATTATGGCCGGGGTCACCGGCCCCATCAATCCACTGGGTACCGTTATTCTCCAGAACACGGAGATCCTGGCCGGCCTGGCCCTGGTCCAGCTGATCAATCCGGGAACCCCTGTGGTATACACCTGTGCTTCAACTGCGGCCTATATGAAAACCGCAGCCTTCATCACCGGTCCTCCGGAGCTTCCCCTGATCCATGCAGGCGGCATCCAGATGGGCAGGGAATACTACGGCCTGCCCACAAGGTCCCTTAGCGGCATGTCCGATGCCAAAACACCGGACTGCCAGGCCGGCCTGGAATCCATGGCAAGCGGGCTGACCTCGGTGCTTTCCGGCGCCCACATCCTGGTGGAGGCCATGGGATGTCTGGAAAGCTTCATGACCACAAGTTACGAGAAATTCATCATTGATGAAGAAATCATTTCCAGGGCGCTGCATATGAGACAGGGCATGGATGCGTCCAAAGCCGCCGTCGCACGGGAAAAAGGCCTGATCGTTGAGGTGGGCCGGGGGGATTATCTCACCCATATGAATACCCTGCAGAATTTCAGATCCTGCTGGCAGCCGCGGATCTCAGACTGGGGCGGGTCCAATTCCGGGGAAAACGACAGCCTCCTGGAAAGGGCTGCCAACCAGGTGGAGGAGCGGCTGGCCCAGGCACCACAATCCCTGATATCCGGAGAAGAAGAACGACACCTGAAAGAATATATGGAAAGCTGCTGAGAGAAGGCTTTTATTAAAGTACAACAAAAATTCTCTGCTCTCGTAAAGTATTTGCCAAAAAATCATCGAGAAAAGTTGGTGGTCATCCCCCTATTTCAGGGTTTATAAGATTAAGTAGTCACAACAAATTTATAAACTTATGATAAGTGCTGGAAATGACCGCCAACGAAAAACAGTAAGAAGAGAGCGTCCTGTACCCCAGTTGCCTGCTGAATTAGTCGATTTCATAAGAGCTTGTCGTATGATGAAATCAATTAAGATATAGACAGTTACCTTCACCGATGGCAGTAAATGAACTCCTCAAGTCCAAACATGTAAGATGAGGCATTTTATATCATCTTCTTCAATGGTATTCCACAAAAAAACAGCAACAAAGAATAGGACTTAGCCTAATTTCTTGGGGTATAATGCGGATGTATCAGGTCAATACAGTCTTCATACAAGCAAATGAATCTATTGAAAAAATCAAGCTACTCATATCTCTTTATTATCTTTGTTATAACAGGTTTTAAGCCTCCTGCCCCAGAACAGCACTCGCATGATTATTATCGTTTACACCACAAACAAATACTGCTATAGAAAAATATATTTCCTTTTTATCTCTATAAAGCGTTGTAGATTGTGGCATGACAAATCTTTTCATTTCTTTAAAACCAATCAGAGTCGCCTATCGCGTACAGTCCAGGGTATAATACATGAATAAAATCAAAATATT
>JAKSBB010000863.1 GCA_022361315.1 Desulfobacterales bacterium | reverse complement strand
GCCGGCCACGGCCTTACCGCGGATCACAACCATTTTATCCTGGTTTTCAATCCAGCTTTTAATGACCACTTCCTCGGCATCCCTGTCTATGGACAGGATCTCAAACCATGCCGTAAGTGTATCACCAATAAACACAGGTTTTAAAAACTCGAGGGTCTGAGATTTATAAATGGCTCCGGTGCCGGGAATGTGCATCCCCACGAGGGTTGAGAACAGCGCTGCGGATAGCATCCCATGGGCAATGCGCTGGCCGAAAAAGGTCTGTTCGGCAAAGGCGGCATCCACATGAAGGGGATTCATGTCACCGGTGATGGCGATAAAATGTGAGAGATCGGATTCAGTGACGGTTTTGCGCAGGAATGCCCGCTGCCCCACGGACAGATCGTCAAAGCATGTCAGTTGGTAATCCATGAGATTCGTTCTCCTCTTAATTTTCCGTGAACACCCATAAAAAGATAAAGCTTGATCTGCACCTTTAAAAAGTGCAAATTGGGTGACCAAAATACCCAACAACTTTTATCTATAACAGGAATGCCATGCCAAAAGTCACCGCATTTGTCGTTCTGATGTTAACATGTATATGCAATTATACCAATGCCACCAGCCATCGGCACGCCTATGGCGGTATACCCTCCGACGGCGCCTATATGGAGCGAAACGCCTATATCATCCAGTTTGATCCGGTCCGTAAAACACCCCGCTGGGTGGCCTACCATATTAAGCCTTCTTATCTGAATGCACCGGAACCCACTGATCTTTACCGGGATGAAAAGTGGAAAACCCACCGCAACGATCCCACCTTTCGAAATGAGGCCACACGTTCCGATTACAGGGACCAGTTTCACACCTGGAGAAACTATGCCAAAGGGCATCTGGTCCCCTACTATATATCCGGCGGTGACCGGGACAATGACGGCCGATACGCAACGGACGGGGACAGCTACGATGCCAGAACCGTTCATGAAATCATGTACATGACCAATATGGCCCCCCAGCATCATTTTAACTTCGACGGCCCGGCGGGTCTCTGGCATAAACTGGAAACATACGTCCGTGACAGGTTAGTAAAGGAACGGCAACAGGAGGTCTGGGTCTTTGCCGGATGTATTTACGGTCCCAGAGAATATGATGTGATCGGCGGAGATGTTGAGGTGCCGCCCATGTTTTTTAAACTGGTCATCACGGAAACTGAGGGCAATCCTGAAATCCTGGCCTTCCTTTTCCCCCACCAGAGCACAACCCACGGGGATATTCAGGATTACCTGGTATCCGTCAACATCATCGAAGCCATGACCGGTTTGGACTTCTTTCCTGATCTCCATAATATTGACTGGGAAGAAAAGGAAAGAACATCTACCTGGGAGAATTGGAAATGATAGATAGATTTTTTGAATTGCTGGGCAATGACACCTCAGATCAGGTATTCAATCCCTGGTACCAAACAGACCCGGATAATGATGATGGCCCGGATGCTCCGGCCAGGAGATTGTCCAACCTGAAGGCCTATCTAAAAGAACGCAGCCATGCGGGGTATCTACTCTGTGCCGAGGCGGTTGGCTATCAGGGCGGCCATTTCACCGGCATCCCCATGACATCGGAACGAATCATCCTCGGACACAGGGCAGATCAAGGCATTTCACCTGAACATGTCTGCCGTACGAAGCTCCACCGTACCAGCAACGGCCAAAAGTACAAAGACGGATTTAACGAACCCACCGCAACCATCGTCTGGAAAAAACTGATTGAAGAAAATCTGGAGACCAGAGATGTGGTGCTGTGGAATGCTTACCCCTGGCACCCTTTCAAACCGGATAAAGGATTGTTATCTAATCGGACACCCAGCACATCAGAAATGAAAGAAGGAGAGCCCGTACTGAAAGCCTTTTTGGATGCCTTCAATTTCAAAACCGTCTTCGCCCTGGGTAATAAGGCAGATTTGGCCCTGAAAGGCTTGGGGATCGAAGCGGTCAAACTGCGACATCCTGCCATGGGGGGCGCTGAGAAGTTCAGGGCACAGTTTCTTCAGGCCATAGGCCGGTAACGTCTGGTTCAGTGACGTCTTTTTGACGCCAGCCAGCTTTCACCGGGGAACATTTTCTTCTTAAATAAATCCCGACATTAATTAAAGCCTGGTTCCCAATTATAGGTATTCTCGTTACCTGGACCCTATGATTTACATGGCATATAGACCATGTTATATTAGCTTTGCCTCATGCACTGCCAATTACAAATAATACCCATAAAAAGGTATGTATTACAGACGGAGAAGAAAATGACTGAATCATGTGAGATTAAACGTGCGGGACAGGTTGAGTTCAGATGTTACTTCCAGCTGGCAATGCAGATTATCGGCGGAAAATGGAAACCAAAGGTGTTATTTTATCTCTCCGCAAACGGCACCAACCGATTCGGTGTTTTGAAGCGCGGTATTTACGGTATCTCTGAAAAAATGCTGATCCAGAGCCTCAAAGAGCTGGAACGGGACGGCCTTGTGAATCGTAAAGTCTACCGCCAGGTGCCCCCGAAGGTGGAGTACTCACTCACCGATATGGGAAGATCCTTTATCCCCGTCCTGGACGGCATGTTTGACTGGGGAAAGGCCTATGCCTCCTATCTGGTTTCCAAAGAGAACACGGAATGCAGCTATACCCCGGGCACGGTGCTTGAAAATATAGATGAGATGGTGGCAGAGGACGCCTGATTAAAAGGCCATCCGCTTCAACCCTTCAATACGGGACCCGTGGAATACGCCGGGAATAAATCAGTTTTCAACATACCTCGGGTAGGTGGTTTTGGCCTTCTCAGCCGCTGAGATGTCAATGTCCAGGGTCAGAAACGGGTCGTTCTCCGAGGTGGTTCCCAGAACATTGCCGTCTTCGGGTTCGATAATCCAGCCCGTTCCGCCGAATGCGATGTCCGGTGTATTGGATCCGCTAAAATTTGAGGAGAGGCAATAGGCGCCGGAGACATTGGCAGCGGCACGCCCACCTGCAATCCAGGTGTCGGTTGTTGCCGCTCCCACAGCACGGGGGCAAAGCAACAAATGCATCCCCTTTTTACCGTACTCCCGTGCATGCCAGTTGAACCACATTTCAGTGCAGATTAAAAATCCGATATTTACGCCATTCACCGTGATAAGATCGAATTCCCCGTTCCCCCGGTGATACCAGCTGGATTCCCACCACCCTTCTTCTTCCGGCAGATAATATTTCTCATGCACATCCGTAAGGCCGTCCTCAGGGGTCCAGATAAACCCCACGTTGATCCGGCGTTCCCCTTTGATGACGGGTCGGGTGCCTGCGATGGCAGGTACGTTAAATCCGGATAATCGTTCCAGCCAGGTGTTATGGACCTCAACCGCCTTTTCCCAAGCGCCGGGATCCGCCTTTTTCTGTCCTGCCAGCCAGGTGGAAAAGGGCATTTCCGGCAACAGCAGCAAATCACTTTTCTCAGATTCGAGATGTTCGTGGAGGGTTTCTATTTCTTTTTCTGAATCGATCCAGTTATTGGTTAATTGGCAAACCGTTACCTTCATAGCCATTTCCTCTCTCATTGATTTCCATTACAAGGCGTTCTGTTATGTCGTATTATAGAGAATCCAATAAATAGTAAAAGGACAAATAACGGACATTTTTGGCCAAGATAATTTTACCCGTCGAACGTTATGAGAAGGCCTTGTGTAAACGGTATGCTCAAAGAAATTGCCGGATGGATTCCTTGGACACTTCAGAACCCATCCGTCGCAAATCCTATAACATTCTCTAAGTCTACCCTAAAAGCGAGGTTGCAATCTCCCTTACTTCAGCCTGGGCATCGGACACATCCGCGTCGGCAGCACCGCTCATTAAGCCGGTGGCCCTGATCACCTTGAGATCGTATCCGTATAATTCAAAGAATGCCTGATACCGCTCCACAATATCTCCGTGCTTTTCCTCGACATCTCCCTGGGAGAGGATGAATATGGCTGTTTTTCCAGAAGGTAAACGGCTTGACAACGGT
>JAKSBB010000705.1 GCA_022361315.1 Desulfobacterales bacterium | reverse complement strand
GACATGAATGTTTTCCACACCCCAAAGGGCTCCCAGATTTCCCTGACATCCCACTTTACCATTTCCGGATCTTCTCCCAGAACCGTGGTGCGGTATCTGTAAATGAAGGCGGACGCCCTGCCGTTGGCAGCGCAGTGGACCCATGTTTTTTCATCTGCCAACCGATTCATCTGTTCTGCAAAGGTGATGAAGTTGTCATCCGTAGGCCGGAAAAAGACGACGGGAATGTGGATGTAATTCATACCCAAAGATTTCACCAGGTCCGCCTCTCCGTCCAGGGCGTTTTCAATGCCCAGGGGCAGGAGATTGACAACGGTGGTGAACCCCGCATCCCGGATGGCCCTGAACTGCCGGGCCGTAGGTTGGCCGGAGCTGGAAAGGGTGTCGCTGATTGGCAGGTAGTTGTAAATATCATCCAGGGTATCTCCGCTTATTTTAAAGGCGGTATGCTTGTCGAGGAGGGTGAGCAGGTATCCCCAGGTTGTTTTCAATGTGTTCAGCATATATGATGTCTCCGTGTCTAAGTGAATACTATTTGAACGAATAGCAGCACCGGGCAGATCCGCACAAGTGACAATCAGGGCGGCATGTTCAGGGTGGGACAATTGGCCGGAATTGTCCCGGATAGAATAAGGACAGGATAGTAAGGTAAGGATTGGGATGAAAACTTACGCCAGGGGAGAACGCCAGGCCGAACGTACCAAGGCGGCCCTTAATAGGGCCTTTACGGAGTTGCTCCGGGAAACGGCCTACACGGAAATTTCCGTTGCGGATATCATCGAGCGGGGGAATATTGGCCGAAGCACGTTCTACAGGTATTTCAACAGCAAGGCGGATCTGCTGGTATCACTTCATGTGAAACGGTTCGACAGACTGCTGGCCCCGCTGGCATCCCGGTCGGCGTGGCTTTCGGATGATCCGCCCGAGGCCTTTGTGTCATTCCTCTGTATGTTTCGGGATATGGGCGGATCTGAGGTTTCCCTGGCGCACATGCTTGGCAGCGATCTGGACTATGTTCTCCATCATATCAACCGGCTGTTGTCGGAAAAGGTGGCGTGTGCCCTCGCCAAAGCCTTTGCCGGAGATGTACCGGCCATTCCCATGGATATTCTGGCCAGATCTGTGGCCGGGGCCTGGTGCTGGGTGGTGTTCTCATGGCTCAAAAGGGATATCCGGCAGTCTCCGGAAGATCTGGCATCGGCGGTCCAGCGCCTGTCACGGGCCGCTGTTCAGGATGCGTTTGGTGTGCAGCCTATCAAAGATTAAATCTCAAGATCACAACACAATACACACTCTCCGGACGGGCAGGTGAATTTCATGGAGAGGGTGACGCACATGTGGGCTCCGGCAATGGACAGATAGGGGCGGGTCACCTGGAGCTGATCCGGGTGGTAGATGGCCCGCTTCAGATAGTGGCGGCGGAACCAGTCCGCACTGTTCGCATCCTCAAGTGGCCTGAACCGCTTATCGTTTCCTCCCTTGTAATTGTCTGCCACCAGGGTATGGCCGATCTGAATTCCGTCAGTGCCGATACGGTAACAGCGTACCGCTTCCCTGGCAGACAATAGTTTGCGGCAGGCCAGGGCCATAGGCGTACCTTCCTTCAATTGTTTGACGGTGTCGGCAAATAAAGCCCTATAGGTTTGGATGTCTTTTCTGAACCTTGCCTCGCTGAGGCTGGATTCGGTCTTATAATCCGCAAGGAGCGCATCGAAGCCGTCGAAATCCGGTGATGGGGTGTCAAGGGCCGTAAAAGGTTTACTGAAAAAGTACCCCTGAACAAAATCCACATCGCTTTCAATGGCCAGCATGGCCTGTTCTCTGGTTTCAATCCCCTCCATCAGCACCAGGGAGCCGGCCTGATGGATCAGGGTGACGATGCCGGGGAGGATGTGACGGATTCTGGCGTTGTGGTCTGATCTGACCATGAAGGACCGATCCAGTTTGACGATGTCCGGCTGAAGCGTCCAGATGCGGTCGAAGTTGGAGTGACCGGCACCAAAATCGTCAATGGCAATCAGGCACCCCAGTTCCTTATAATAGGCAATGGTCTCCAACAGCCGGTCATTATCCCCGATGGGGTGTTCCACCACTTCGATAACGATGCGATGGGCCGGGAAATTATGAAATTCCAGAAGTTCTTTGAAATAGGACCCATAATCCCTTCCTGCGCAGATGGTCATGGTGGAGACGTTGAGAAACAGCCAGTTGATGGGATTGTCCATCGTCCGGTAATTGTGGACATGGATGAACCTGCAAAGCCGGTCCAGATGAATGGTCTCGGCTGTTGATCGGTCCCGGTCAAACAATGCCGCAGGGGATACCGGTGTGCCGCCGGTATCACTGACCCGGACCAGGGCTTCATGGCCCACCACCCTTTTATGCGCCAGGCTGTATATGGGTTGGAGGGCGGTTTTCAGTTTTAGTGCATTAAACTTTCCGGTCATGAATGGGGGCGTCTTTTCCACCCATTGCCGGATAAAGGGCAGATCCATTTTCAATGTCTGTTTCATTTCTTGTATCAATCGTCTCAGGTTCTCTGTGTTTTTGTTTATATGCAAACGTTGCTCAAGGATTGAGATGCAAATAGTACGCCGTGGTGCGGAGCGCCGTTTTGCAGGGGTTTATAAGCGTGAAATTACATTTGTGGCGTTTTATGGTGGGTTTGTGTTTCAAAAATGTAATAAAATACTTGATTTTTGAAATGGGTTTCTGCGTATCTTCTTTGTTTTCAGTGGTTTCTGTGTGTGGCATCCAAATTGCCTTGTTTCATTGCCGGAATTTATAGTTAAACGCTGATAAAGGAGGCATTGATGA
This sequence comes from Desulfobacterales bacterium, assembly GCA_022361315.1. Next base: position 7,314 of record JAKSBB010000705.1, on the reverse strand, counting down.
TATTCGGATTTATGAAAAACCGGTTTACCGCTTCAGATACGGATCCGGTAGCTGAGATCGGGAGAATGATTGATCACACCTGGGATTTGACCCTGGCGCATCCGGTGGAAGACGGGCATCCCGAGTCCCGGGCCCTCGGGGTGTTCAACACCCTGTTCGAAAAACTCAACCGCACCGTCACTGCTATCTTGAGAAATGTGGTGGCATTGGCGGCACTGGCCCCAGAGCTGAAGCGCTTTTCAAAGGCATTTCAGCACCTGGCTGGTGAGCAGGCAACCAAGGTGTCGGATATTGCAGCGGCCGGAGACAGGATCACCCGGGGGATTGAAGATATTTCAACCAGTACGGCAGATCTGAACCGGGACTTCTCAGAAATAAAAGGGGATGTGGAAACCGCATTTGATCAGGGGGATCAGAGCATGGCGGGATTCAAGGAAATTAAAACCCAGGTGAGCATCCTTGTGGACACCATAGGCGTCCTCCGGGAAAATTCAGCTTCCATCGGCTCCATTTCCGATACCATCAATGCCATATCCGACGAGACGAACATCCTGTCTTTAAACGCACGGATTGAGGCGGCCCGGGGACAGAGCGACGGCAAAGGCTTCAAAGTGATTGCCGAGGAGGTGGGGCACCTGGCCAAACAGTCCAAGGCTGCCACGAATGACATCAGGGAGCGCCTGGAATTGCTGGGGGAGAAGATTTCCCAAACCGTGGCTGCCGTGGAAACCGTCGAGAAAAACGTCTCTGCCTGTGAACGGCAGATCCTGGATGCCAATGCCGCCCTGGGGCATGTTCGTTCCCAGTTTTCAGTGTTTTCTGAAGGGCTGGACAGGATCAGTACGGCCACCGAACAGCAGGCCGAGGATGTGAAATGGGTGGCTGTGAATATCGGGGATATCGAAGACTCCGCCGAAAAGCAGACCCATGAGGTGGATACCATCCTCACCATTGCGGAACGGGTGAACTCTGCATGCGACGGCATGGTGATGGATGCCGGTGTGTTCCATCTGTCCGGCCACGGCAGGGCCAGGGAGGCCGCCATGGAAATGGCCGGGGATGCCGACCTTGTTGACGGTACCCGTGAGGCACGGGAGAGAACATTGTTGGCATATATGGAACGGTTCCGCTTTATTGAACTGGCCTATATAACGGATGCGGGCGGCAAACAGGTTACCGCCAATATTTATGCAAAGGCATTGGCAGAAGAAGAGGGGCTCACCAGAGGGCTGGGCAGCGACTGGTCCGGCAAGGCGTGGTTTACAAAGGCGCTGAAGAATACGGAACCTTTCGTGTCAAAGGTCTACAGATCATCTGCCACCAAAGAGTTCTGTTTTACGGTGTCCCTGCCCCTTAGAGGCGCCGGCGGCGGAATACAGGGAGTTCTGGGGATTGATGTTAATTTCAGGAATATGTTGGATATTTAGAAGGGAAAAGTGACGCAGCACGATCGTTCCGGGGCCCTATCGCCCCGGAGGCCGCGGTGAATAGACGGGCAGGGAAAACCCTGCCTGCATTCAATAGCATGGAGCTACCCGACTTTCAGATTAATGTTATGGGCTTCCATGGTCGTTGTAACGGCACGGTTCATCTCATCCCGGTTCAGATTTGATACGTATTTGCCGTCTGTCTCAGATATTTCAACACCGTCGATACTTTTCCGGGTTAATTTCAGCAGTACACTCAGGCCAAAGGTTTTTTTTACTTCAAAGGGTCTCTCATTGGTATTCATAGCTGTCTTCCTCATGTGTTCGTCCCGGGCGGCCGGGTGGGCGGTTTAACTTACGGAATTAAAATGCAATCCATGTGCCATGATTCTTGACGCCTTGGTTATGAACCTTCCCTCACCTGTATCGCCCTTATTTTCGGGGCGAATAAAAAATAAAAGTTTTTCGTGTGTCTGATTGCCAGCCGGTCTCCGTCAGAATTCCGGCAGGTACCGGCCGGCAAAATTTACAATAATGTATGAAATTGAAAGACATCTTTTCTGCCACTGGCAAAAAAACAGCCCTTCCCAATACCTGGTCGTCCCATTGCGATTTCGCCGGTGCGGGGAAACCAAATTGATTTCCCGTAAGCTTTTCGTATGGGTATTACTCATTCTTTGTGAAGCGTATACTTAAGTATAGAGGATGGTGCGGGCTTTGACAATCCAAAATTGAAAGATTTAACGTCATCTGCGATATAGAGGATCAAGGGAATCATGATCAGGGTAACCGGTGTGGCGATCAATTCGCCGAAGGCCAGGGAAATGGCCGCCGGGATAAGGTACTGTGCATTTTCGCTGGTTTCGGACATCAGGGGCAGAAGACCGCTCACCGTGGTGGCGGTGGTCAGAAACACCGCACGGAACCGGGAGGTGCCGGCTGCGATAAGGGCCTGGGTGACGGGCATTCCCTCTGTCCTCAAATCGTTGAACCGGGTGATCATCACCAGACTGTCGTTCACCACCACACCGGCCACACCCAGCATTCCGAAGAATGAGAGGATGCTTAGGGGGTAGTCCATAATACGGTGACCGAAGGCCGCTCCCACAAACCCGAAGGGGATCACGGACATGATGACGAAGGGCTGCCAGTAGGATTTCAAGGGGATGGCCAGCAGGGCGTAGATGGCCAGGCAGATAAAAATCAGGGCTTTTATCATCCCGGACTTAATCCCGGCGATTTCTTCCAGTTCCCCGCCTTCGGTGACGGAGAGTTCCGGGTAACGGGCGGTAAGTTCCGGCAGTATGGTGCGTTCGAGGGTGACCATCACTTCTGTGGGGCTGGTGAGATTTTTGTCTATGGCCGCCCCGATCGTTGCGGTCCGCCGGCGGTTTTTCCGGTGTACGGCCCCCGGCGCGGTTTCCGTCCTGATTTCGGCCACGGCCGGCAGGGGAACCCGCTGGCCCTGGGGGGTCCGGATTCTGGCGTTCATGAGGTCACCCATGTAACGGCGGACCTCCTGTTTGTACTTGACGAAGACTTTCACCTCACTGCCCCGCCGCAGAAACCGCTGGACTTCAAGACCGCCGAAGGCATCGCCGATCTGGCCGGCCAGATCCGAAATGGTCAGCCCCAGGTGGCGGGCATAGGGTTTGAGAATCAGGCGGATCTGGGGCATGCCCGTATCCAGGTCGGAGTGGATGTCCTTTACACCGTCAATATCGGCTAGGGATTCCATCAGTTCGTTTACCGCGCCGGGGAGCAGGGACTGATCCCGGACAGAGACGTTCAGTTCAAAACCGCCTGCGGTGTCAAATGTGCCGCTGAAGGTTAGTTTTCTTACCCCCTCCAGTTCTCCGGTCTTTTCCCGCCAGCGTTTCAGGGTCTCCATGGTGTCCATTTGCCGAACCGCTTCGGGCTGGAGTTCTGCCCAGATCTCCACGGTTGAGGCATCTTCCAGGGCGGACATGATTTTTGCAATGGGGGGCAGGACATCGGTGCCGGCGGACGCTCCTGCTTCCCGGTTAACCGCCAGAGCGGCATCTTCGATGATATCCAGGTTTTTCCGGGTCAGGTGCATGGGGCTGCCCTTGATCATTTCCATGTTTACGGTGATGAACTGTCCGGGAACCTCAGGGAAAAAGACGGTGCGGATCTCATTGGTGTAAATCATGCCCATGGCGGTGATTCCCAGGGCGGCCAGCGCCACCAAACTGGCGTATCTGTGAGCCAGGGCGGTTCGCAGGACAGGTGTGTAGATCTTGCGGTTGGCAAAATCAAGGCCGTTACGGGCCGTCCCTTGGATTCTTCCCCAGATTCGGGCCGGCAGATTGGCTTTTCGGCTATCGTCTGCGGTCAGCGATACACCGGTAAGGTGGGCAGGCAGGATCAGTTTGCTCTCCAGAAGGGATACGGCAAGCGAGGTGATAACCACCACGGAAAAGCCGGCAAAGATCCGGGCCAGGTCGTTGTCGATGAGCAGCAGGGGATAGAAAGCCGTCATGGTGGTGGCGCAGCCGAATATAGTGGCCGTGGACACCCGTCCCACCCCGGCCAGGGTGCCGGCCACGGGATCAGGTGTTTTCTGCCGCTCCTCGAATACGCTTTCCCCCACCACAACCGCATCATCCACCAGGATACCCAGCACAATGATTAAGCCGAAGGTGGTGATATCGTTGAGGGAGTGATCCAGAAATCGGGGTCCCATCAGTGTCAGGGCACCGCAGACCGAGATGGGGATGCCCATGGCCACCCAGAAGGCCAGGCGCAGATTGAGGAACAGGGCCAGCAGTACGAATACGATGGCAAGCCCCTGGAAGGCGTTATTCACCAGCAGGTTCAGGCGGGCGGTCATGTATATGCTGGATTCCCCCCAAATGTCCACCCGGAGGCCCGCCGGCAGATCCGGCCGGATACGGTCTATGACCTGGTGGGCCGCCTCGCTGACTTCCAGTAGATGGCCCTTTTTGCTGGTGAATATCATCATCCCTACAGAGGGTTTTCCCTGGTAGCGGGCAAAGAAGTCATATTCCCCGAACCCGTCGGACAGCTCTGCCACATCCCTGAGCCGGATCATACTGCCGTCGGCCCGGGCCTTGATGGGAATATCGTTGAACTCGGCGGTTTCCAGTGCTTTGCGGTCCGCCTTTATGGATATGATGCCGTCCCGGCTTTTGAGAATACCGGTCTTATAATCCAGGGAATTCATCCCTATGGCTTCGGAAAGATCGGAGAGGCTCAGGCCGAGGGCGCCCAGCTTTTCTTCGTCAACACTAATAATGATCTCCCGGGGCAGAAGGCCGAAGGTGCCGATCTTGGCGATTGTCGGATCGGCCAGCAGGGCTTCCTTTACCCGCAGGGACGTCTCCTGAAGGGCGTGGGTGTCTGTCTTCCCGTATACCTGGACCAGCAGGGCTTCGATGGTCAGTTCATCCCGGGTGATGGACGGCCGTTCGGCACGTCCGGGCAGGGTGGTGATCCCGTCGATCCGGGTTTTGATCTCGTTCTGGAACCGGTCCATATCCATACCGGTTACTTTTTGAACGGTAACGGTGGCGTATCCTTCATAGGATGCTGCAGTCATTCGTTTGATGCCCGGCATGCCTTCCAGAGCCATTTCAATACGCCGGGAGATCCCCCGGTCCACCTGCTCGGCTGTGGCGCCGGGGTAGGCGGTGTCTATGGTGACGGAAGAGGGGGGCAGGGGCGGAAAACCTTCGATGCGCATGGAGGTCATGGTAAAAAGCCCTGCCACCAGGATCAGCCCCATGGCCAGATTGGCTGCCACCGGATTTTTGATGAACCATTCGGAGAGTTTATGCATGGGTTATTCTCCCTGTGCCGGTGTTGTTGACGCGGTCAACGCTCGGGTGTCAGATGACGGCCGGACTTTCATTCCGGTGACAAAGGCGGCGTTGGGGGCAACGGCGATATTCAGGGGAAAGCTTCGGTCTGCCGGAGCTTCCACAAAGACATGGTCGCCTTCGTAGAAAAGCGCTGATGCGGAAAAGGCGGCCAGTGTATTTTCCGGGGTGACCGTCCATACCCGGCCCTGGCGGGTCAGCGCGGATACCGGGAGACGGAGCAGGTTTGGTTTCGGCTTGCCGCTGATGTCAACGGTGAGAAAGGTACCGGGCAGAAGCGGCGGATCAAGGGACAGGGGATTGTCCACCGAGCAGAAGATTTTTCTCAGCCGGGTTTCCGGGTCGATGGTACGGCTGTCCCGGAGGTTGCCGGCGGCATAGGCCACACCGGCCGCTTCATCCCGGAGGAACACCCGGGTCTCTGTCAGTGACCGTCCCAGCAGGTTAAGCTGTGTCGGGTCCAGACTCAGGGAGACTTCCATAGTGTCTGTTCCGGCAATAACGGCGATAGGGTCGCCGGTGGACACCGTATCCCCCGGGGATACCAGGCGATCCGTTACCACACCGTCGAAGGGGGCGAAAATACGGCAATAGCTCAAATCAAGTGAGGCTGCTTCCCGGTTGGCCCTGGCCGTTGCCACGGATTTTTTTGCCAGTTCTATCTGGGGGCCGCGCAGCACCAGCGGGGAGCCGGGTTGCCCGGAAAGTCCGGAGGCCTTCCAGTTGATTCTTGCCTGCCGGGCTTCCTGTTCCTCTCTCAGCAGGTCAAGGCCGGTGGAAGAGACGGCCTGATCGGCCTGGGCCAGGTTGGCGCGGTACTGGCTGTCATTGATCCGGACCAGTGCACCGCCCTGTTGGATAAGGCGTCCTTTTCTGAATGCCGGGGAGATCCAGTCCACCCGGCCGTTGACCTGGGATTTTATAGTGGTCTGCCAGAGGGCCTGTGCCTGACCGTAAACCGTTACCTTTGCCGGGTAGGCTGCAGGACTTGCCGCAACAACCGATATGGGTACACCTCTTACCTCCGTTTTGGCCTTTGGGGTGGGGAGGCCGGGGCCGGCAGGTGGTGCGCCGGACCCGGCTGGCTCGTCAGAGAGGAAGTAGTGGGAGGCAATGGCTGAACAGCCAAGGACCATGGTGAGAAATACCAGGGTCTTGAGGATGGTGGAAAATTTTCGGTGTACATATTTAAAAGGATTCATCGGTATTCTCTTTCAGCGTTAAACACCAAGTCCGAGCGCCAGGGCCATATCGATCCGGTTGGTCATCCGGGCGGCCCTGATGTCTGTGAGGCTGGTTTTGATATTCATTTCCTGTTCCTGGGCGATGAGGAGGGTCTGGATGTTGTCCAGCCCGTTTCTGTAGCGGGTACGGAAGTAGGCAGTGGTTTTGGCCGCCTCCCGGGTGGCGGTGGTCAGAGCTGATTCCTGCCGGGCCAGGGCGGTTTCATTTTCAAGGGTGTCTTCCACCTCTTTCATGGCGGACAGCACGGTCTGGGCCAGTGAATAGACTGCGGCTTCGGCTTCCGCCTCCCGGGCCATGGCTTCATCCTTCAGGCGGCCTCCCTGGAATACGGGCTGGGTGAGGCCGGCGGCCAGGCTCCAGATGCGGCTGGCCGTATCCAGGTTGGAGAAGGAGGTGCTGGATTTGGAGATTTCCGTCACCAGCCGCAGGGCCGGCAGCCGGCTCTTTTCTGCGGCCAGGGCCGTCAGGCGGCCGGCATCAACTTTGGCCAGGGCTGCACGGATATCCGGACGGTTTTTCAGGGCGGCTTCCGGCGGTACCATCGGAGAGGTTTTGATTTCCGGCAGGGTATCGGAGATCCGTTGCCCGGCCCTGGGATATCTGCCCACCAGGACTTCCAGGGTGCGCAGCGCCCTGTGGTGAGATTCGGTGCGGGCACTGACATTGGCCCTGGCCACCTCGGTTCGGGTCCGGGCGGCTGCATAATCCTCCAGGCTGCCAAGCCCTTCCCGGTAGCGAAGCAGCAGGGCATCTTCGATTTTTGTGAGGGCCGCCAGCCG
>JAKSBB010001006.1 GCA_022361315.1 Desulfobacterales bacterium | reverse complement strand
CAATGCCGCCGAGATCTGAAATCTTGTCCCTGAGACCTGCAAACCGGTCCGGATCAAATGCGGTATCTTTGATTACCGACAATATCCACTCCCGGTCTTCAGGTCCGGCATTCTCGAGGCTGCGGATCAGGGGCAGGGTCAGTTTGCCCTCCCGGATATCCGCCCCGGGATTTTTCCCTAAGTCCTCCGCCGTGGCCGTATAATCCAGAAGATCGTCGGCCATCTGGAAGGCCATACCCAGATGGTATCCGTAATCCTTGAGCGCATTTTCCTTCTCATCCGGGGCGTTGGCAACAATGGCACCGCTTCGGCAGGCCCCCTGGATCAGCACGGCGGTCTTCCGTTCAATAATCCGGTTGTACTCGTCTTCGGAAAGATCCGGCCGGCCTTTGTTCTCCAGCTGATCAATTTCTCCTTGGGACATCTCCTGAGTGATCCGTGCAATGACGGAAATCACCTTGGGTGATCCGGTTCGTGCCGCCACATTCAGGGCCCGGGCCAGAAGGAAATCACCGGTGAGAACCACCTTGGGGGCATCCCAGCGGGTATGGGCAGCCGGTTTTCCCCGGCGCATATCCGCCCCGTCCACCACATCGTCGTGGAGCAGGGTGGCGGCATGGAGATATTCAAAAATAGTGGAAAACAGGATCTCTTCCCCGGTGGCGTAGCCGCACATCCTTGCAGCGTGGATCATTAGCAGGGGGCGTAATCGCTTACCGCCGGCAAAAAGCAGGTGGGAGGCAATTTCCCGGACCAGTTCCAGGTTGGGCGACAGGTTCTTTTCAAGGGCGGTCTCCACCTGTTCAAGGTCAGGACCCACCATAGAAATGATTTGTTGTTTTATATCGGCAGTCATGCCTTCTCCCCGGCAATATCATATTCAAATGCGTCTGTTATTCTTACCTGAACAAGGGTCCCGATGTCCAGACCATCCGAATAAATAAAGGTGACCCCGTCTACTTCCGGGGCCTGAAAGGGGGTTCTGCCGATATAGACGCCCTCTTCGGGGTTTTCCTCAATGATTACAGAATAGGTCTGTCCCACATGGCGCTCGTTCAGGGCTTCGGAGATTTTGGCCTGCTCCGCCATGATGATGTCGTGGCGCTGTTCCGCGATCTCTTCGGAGACATGGTCCTTGAACCCATGGGACTTGAGGTCATCGGAGTCCGAATAGGTGAATACCCCTAAGTGGTCAAATTTCACTTCCCGGATAAAATCCAGCAGCGTCTTGAACTCCTCGTCGGTTTCACCGGGGAATCCCACGATCACCGTGGTTCTCAGGCAGGCATCCGGATCAAGCTTTCGAATGGTTTTAAACAGGGTCTCCAGTTCCTCGCGGGTGTATGGGCGCCCCATCCGTTTCAGGGTGGCAGAGGCCGCATGCTGGATGGGCACATCGTAGTAGGAACAAATGTTGGCATGTTTGTGTACCGTGCTGATGACTGCGTCATCAAGGGTCTTGGGGTGGGTGTAGAGAAACCGGATCCAGGCGGAATCATCTTTGGCCCGAACGGTTTCTGCCAGTTCATCCAGCACGGTATCAAACCCGGTACCAAACCCGTTATCTTTGGCCAGATCCTGGCCGTAATCCGTGGTGTTTTCCGCCGTCAGAATGATTTCCTTCACCCCGCCGTCCACCAGGGTGGCGGCCTCGGTGCAGATGTCCCCCACCGGCCGGGACCGCTGTTTGCCCCGAAGAGAGGGGATAATGCAATAGGTGCAGTGGCGGTTGCACCCCTCGGATACCTTGATGTAGGCAAACCCCTGGGACAACAGTTCCCGGCTCTCTTCCGGGTTCTGGAACCCCCGCTGGTTAGGATCGGGAAAGAGGGTCAGTGAAGCGGTTTCCCCGCCTTCCACCGCCGCCACGATCTGCTCGCAGGCCGCTGTGCCCAGAAAAGCATCCACTTCGGGCAGGCTTTTCACCAGGTCTGGATCATCCTTGTACCGCTGGGCCAGGCAGCCCGTGGCGATGAGGCGGGTGCATACGCCGTCTCGCTTGAATTCCGCCATGTCCAGAATAGTCTCAACCGCCTCATCAGAGGCGGTTGAGATAAAGCCGCAGGTATTGACTATGATGGCATGGGCCTTGGCCGGATCACCTGTAATTTCGTGTCCGGCCGCAGCCAGCTTGCCAAGCAT
>JAKSBB010001270.1 GCA_022361315.1 Desulfobacterales bacterium | reverse complement strand
TTCGACACGATCTACAACCCAATCCAGACGCGTCTGCTGCGGGACGCGATCGAACGGGGCGCACTGACGGTAAGCGGGCTGGACATGTTCGTTGGGCAGGGCGCGGCGCAGCTGGAAATGTGGACAAGCAGGTCTGCTCCGGTCGCAACTTATCGGCGTGTCGTGCGGGAAAAACTCGGTTAGAATGCGTCCGTCCCTTTGAGACGGAGGTCAGCGATGGCGGAAAAGTTCGACCGATGCAGGTGTAGCGGTTTGAAGTTTACGCAGATCAACGATCACGCGCAGGCGCTGCACACCACAAGCATCAAACGCCTGAAACGCGAGTTGGAGATGGGCATGTACTGCTCGGCTTGCGTGCCTTATCTCAAGGAGATGTTCAAGACCGGCCAGACGGTGTTCACCGAAGCCGACGAGGTCACGCCCTAGCGATTTGTAAGTTCCGGGGCTCAACCCATGTTGTAGTAGAATCGCTCGTGGACGATCCTGCCGCCGCGCCACTTGGCGACCACGGCCTGCTCGACGTGGATCGATTGATCGTTGACGTCGATCCAGTCCATCACGTTTTCATAGATTGTTACGCCGTCGCCCACGGCCAGCGCGATCACCTTGAAGTTCTTGAACTCCTTGACGGAGTTGACGAAGTTCTGTTCGCGTTCGAGGTTGGCGGCCAGGCCGACGGTGTCACCGTAGGCCGGCTCGATCATGACGACGTCATCGGCGTAGAACTCGCGCATGGCATCCATGATGCGGCCGTTGCGGAGATAGTCGTGCAGGTCTTCGATGCGCTGTTTCAGATCGGCCATGTCTCGGTCTGCTGTGTGGGGCACACCGTAGATGCTCGGCGGGTCGGAGGCGCAACAAAAAAGGGAGCCCGTGGCGGGCTCCCAGCAGGGATTATCGTTTTTGTCGCGATCAGGCCATGAGGTCGGCGACGGTTTCGCGTTCGCCGACTAGCTCGTCGTTGGTCGCGGCGAGCTTGGTCTGACTGAACGCATCGGACAGGTCGATGTCGGT
>JAKSBB010000984.1 GCA_022361315.1 Desulfobacterales bacterium | reverse complement strand
GTCCGGGACAGTATATGCCGAGACCTTTCCCGGGGCAAAACAGGTGCAGGCCGCGCCCCTGCTGCTGATGGAATCCAGGGTGAAGCAGGCCAAAACCCGTGCGGCGGGCCGCAACGGAGAACACGAGCGCCGTCAGGTGTTCAGTGTCATGGACATCCTCACTGACCTGTCCGGCCAGATACCGGCGGAGGTGGACATGGAGATTTCCCGTTTGGCCCTGAACCACGGCCGGCTGGTGCTTACCGGAACCACGGGAAACTTCAACGACGTGGACCGCATCAAAGGGCTTCTTCAGGGGGCACCCGGATTCAAAAGTGTGAGTATCAACTCTGCCGAGGCAGATAAAACCGGCAAGCGGGTCCGGTTCAAGTTTATTGTAGATATCTAAATGGGTGAGAGACAGGGGATAAAATTAAAATGACGGGCAATCTGACATCCAGGGAAAAGCGGGTCATTGCAGGCGGCGGTATCCTTGCACTGGTGTTTATGGTGGTCCAGTTTATCTATCTGCCCGCCCTGGACCGGCGCACGGATCTTGAGCGGATTCTTTCCGGGGAACAAGATGCCCTGGCCCGTATCCGCCTGCTGCAGAGGGAATATGAAAGCCTGTCTCCGGACAATACCGATACCCTGGGGCAGATCGCCCGTCGGGACAAGGGATTTACCCTGTTTTCCTTTCTGGACCGGCAGGCGGCAGGTGCCGGGGTCAAGGCCCATATCGACTATATGAAACCCCATGTCAGGGAGATTACGGATTCTGCGTTTTCCCTTTCTGTGGTGAAACTCAAGCTCAAGCGGATCGTGCTCAGGGATTTCATCCGCTTTATACGGGCGGTTGAATCCCCTGAAATGGGCATTTCCATCGCTTCCCTTGCCGTGACCAAATCCGGTAAGGAAAAGGATTATCTGGATGTCACCCTGGAGGCTGAAACTTTGATGATGGCGGAGGGCAGCCAATGAAAGTACTCTTTTTCCTGATTCATCTGGGACTGGGGGCCTTGGCTGCGTGGCAGAGCGTATTGCTTTACCGCAGTTTTACCGGACCGCCGGTAACTATTGTGTTGGAAATGCCTGCACCGAAGGCATCCGACCCAGAAACGGCGGGCGGGAGCCTGGGGGCGGATTCCCGGGGAAAGGCGGTGAATCACAAGCCTGAGGGGAAAGGAGCCGAGGTACAGGCAATTGTTAAAAGAAACCTCTTCGGCGTACTCAGGGAAAAACCGCCTGCGGAACCGCCCCCGAAGACGGCGGAAAAGCCTGTCCTGGAAAAAACCCGGCTCCGGCTGGCCCTGTGGGGAACGGTGGCTGGGGAGACCGACGGCGAGTGCTGGGCCGTTATTGAAGATCAGAAGAGTCGAAGCCAGGGCTTGTACCGCCCTGGGGATCAGGTCCAGGGGGCAAGGATAAAGACGATTTTCAGGAACCGGGTCATCCTGACCCTGAACGGTGAGGATCAAGTGCTGGAGGCACAGACGACGGATAAACCGGGGGCCGGTTCAGGCGCTGCACCTGTTTCCGGTATAGCAACGACTGCCGGAATCGCTCCGCCTGTAGCGGTGAAGATACCGGTAAAAGGCGATGACAGAAATCCCGGGGAACTGATTCGCGACATGAAGACCCGGCCCTATCTGAAAAACGGAAAACCCGCCGGACTCCTGGTCTACGGTGTGCGGCCGGATTCCGGGATCAAGTCCCTGGGGCTGAGAAATGGGGATATTATCCGGACCATCAACGGCACCGAAGTGGCCGGGCCCGAAGACCTGGGACTGGTGGCCGGCAACCTGTCCTCCGCACCGGACCTTCAGATTTCCCTGATGCGGCGGGGCCGTCTTCAGGAAGTGGAATATAACGGTCAGACCCGGGCCTTTACCACCCGGGCCGCTGCCGTGCAATAAGTTAAGGATGTGCGAATGACAGCTGATTCTCTAAAGTTCCGTAAGATAATGCAAAAAACAGTCTTCTTTGTTGCTCTGTTTCTGTTCCTTTTTGGGCTCTTTCCTGCACTGACACCGGCCCAGGAGTCACGTGGTGCAGGGGGAGAAGAGTACGTGTCCATTGATTTTGACAACGTGGATATCAAGATTTTTGTAAAGTTCATTTCCAAACTCACGGGAAAGAACTTTGTCATGGATAACCGGGTGAAAGGCAGTGTGACGGTGATTTCTCCCACCAAGATCTCTGTGGCGGAGGCCTACCGGGTATTTGAGTCTGTGCTGGAGATCCACGGGTTTTCACTGGTAACATCCGGTGCCGTGATCAAGATTATCCCGTCGCCGGATGCCAAGGCGGACAATATTGACACCCGGCTCTCACAGGGGCCGGAAAAGGCAACAGACCGGCTGGTTACCCGGATCATCCCCCTGGAGTTTGCCGCAGCCGAGGAACTGAAAGGGCTGCTTGCCCCCCTGCTGCCCAAGGGCAGTGTGGTCCTGGCTTACAGGGACACCAACATGCTCATCCTCACCGCCACCCTGGCCAGCATTGACCGGCTGCTGAAGATCATCCGCACCATTGATGTCCCCAATATCGGTAAAAAGATATCCATTATCCCGGTGCGGCATGCCGATGCCGCCAAACTGGTGAAAACCCTGTCTTCCGTCTACACGGCACGGGTGAAGGGGGAGAAAGGGGCCCCGGATTCCCAGCTGATGGTCTACTTTACGGCGGATGAACGGACCAACAGTATTATCCTGCTGGCCTCCAAGGTGGAAACGGACCGGGTGGCCCGGCTTATCGGTGCGCTGGATCAGAAGGTGCCCAAAGGCGAGGAGCGGATCAGGGTCTACTACCTGGAGCATGCCCTGGCCGAAGACATGGTTAAGGTCCTGCAACAGATACCCGCTCAAAGTGCCGCCGCCAAAACCCAGGGTAAAAAGGAAGCACCGATCCTGTCCCAGAAGGTGAATTTCCATGCGGACAAGGCCACCAACTCCCTGATAATCATGGCGGAAAAAGAAGATT
>JAKSBB010000338.1 GCA_022361315.1 Desulfobacterales bacterium | reverse complement strand
TTATTAATATGGTGCCCATTCGTGCCGACCTGTCGGAGGATATTACCTTTACCGAATTGATGCAACAGCTCCACAAGGCCGGTATGGAGGCCTTAACACACCAGGAGTATCCCTTTCCCGAAATGGTGAAGTCTCTGAGGGAAACAGGGTGGGGGGGCAGCAGCGACACGCCACTGTTCCAGACCAGCTTTGTGCTGCAAAACTGGGCGAAAGGCTTTGATAAAAACCTTGCTGATGCCCGGGACGAATCCGCCGGCTTCACCCTGGAACCGATACTGAGCATTCAGCAGGAGGAGGATTTTAATCTGGCCCTGGAGGTTCTCGACCTTGAAGCATTCCAGTTTTTCTTCAAATACGACACCGGTCTGTACCGGCGCGATACCATTGCCCGTATGGCAGGACACTTCAACACCCTGCTCCTGGGGATTGCGGAAGATCCGGGCCGGAAAATATCCCGGCTGCCGTTGTTCACAGACGCTGATCGCCGGGAAGTCCTTGAGGGATGGAACGATACCCAAACAGAGTTCCCGGACGGGATCTGCCTGCATCAGCTGATGGAGGCCCAGGCGGAGAAAACGCCCGGGGCCACGGCAATCATCTTCGGGGAGGAAGAACTCTCCTATGCCGCCCTAAACCAACGTGCCAACCAGATCGGGCAATATCTTCGAAAGGCCGGGGTCGGGCCCGGCACCCGGGTGGCCGTCTGTATGGAACGGTCCGTCAATATGGTGCTAGGAATACTCGGCATTTTAAAAGCCGGCGGCGCCTATGTGCCGGTGGATCCGGCATACCCGGAAGACCGTATCCGCTATATGCTGGATGACTCGGCAGCCCCCGTGATCGTGACGGAGATTCAACGCCTGGACGCCTTGCCCGAACACGATGCAAAGGTGATCTGTCTGGATGCCGAAGCCTCCGCCATCGATAATGAGGAGGGTGAAAACTTTTCCTGCGGCGTAACCGCTGCGGATCTGGCCTACGTGATTTATACCTCGGGCTCCACAGGGAAGCCCAAAGGGGTGATGATCCGGCACAGGGGGCTGCCAAATCTGGCCCGGGCACAGATTCGGCTGTTTGGTGTGGAACCGTCATCCCGGGTGCTGCAGTTTGCCTCCATGAGCTTTGACGCCTCCATTTCTGAGATCGCCATGGCGCTCTGTTCGGGCGCAGCACTCTGTCTGGCATCTAAATCGGAATTGATGCCGGGGGACGCGCTGGAAGAGACCCTGGTCCGTCACGCTGTCACCCACGTGACCCTGCCACCCACCGCCCTGGCCGTGATGACACCGGAAAGGCTTACCACCCTTTCAACCATTGTTGTGGCCGGTGAGGCCTGTCCCCCTGAACTTGCCGCCATCTGGTCGGAAAACAGGATTTTTATCAATGCATATGGTCCCACGGAAGGCACGGTCTGTGCTTCGGGCATGCGGTATGACGGCGGTAACCCCGATCGGTTATCAATAGACAGGTTACCCATAGGGAAACCCATCGCCAACACCCGGCTCTATATTCTGGACCGGCATCTCCAGCCGGTGCCGGTGGGGGTACCCGGTGAACTGCATATCGCGGGGGTAGGCCTGGCCAAGGGGTACTTAAACCGTCCGGATCTCACCGAAGAAAAATTCATTCCCAATCCCTTTGCATCCGAGGGGGAGGACGATTACCGCCGTATCTACAAAACCGGTGATCTCTGCCGGTATCTGCCGGATGGGCATATCGAATTTCTGGGACGCATGGATCACCAGGTTAAAATCAGAGGGTTCAGGATTGAGCCGGGTGAGATTGAAGCCGTACTCCGGGCACACGGACAGGTCCGGGATGCCTTGGTAGACGTCCGGAAATCGGGTAACGGCGAGCGTCAGCTGGTGGCTTATGTAACCCCAGAGGAAGTCCGGGATGCGGCAGAACATCTGCCCACCCAGAGTGAGTTGCGTGCCCACCTGAAGACGGCACTTCCGGATTTCATGATTCCGGCGCCCTTTGTGTGGCTGGAGGCCATGCCCCTGACCCCCAACGGTAAAATCGACCGCCACGCCCTGCCGGCACCGGACCCGTCACTCATCCGGGAGCAGGCCTTTGTCGCCCCTGAAACCAAGACCCAGAAGATGCTGGCCGGGATATTCAGCGATGTGCTGAAAACGGAAAATATCAGCATCCACGATGATTTTTTCATGATGGGGGGGCATTCCCTGCTGGCCACCGTTGTGATTTCCCGCATTCAAAAGGCGTTCAAAACGGAGCTGCCCATCACAGGCATATTCAATCACCCCACCATCGCAGGGTTAAGCCGTTACCTTGAGGATCTGATGCAGAACCGGTCTGCAGGGTACAATGCCATCCCGGCGGTTGACCGGGAGAAGCCTCTGGAACTCTCTTTCGGCCAGCAGCGGCTGTGGTTTCTGGATAAGTTTGAAGGGGGGGCGTTTGCCTCATACAATGTTCCCATTGCCTTCAGAGTGGCTGGAAAGATCGATGTACCGGCGGTGAACCGTGCCATCAATGAGATCATACGGCGCCACGAAGTCCTCCGGACGGTGTTCCGTGACCCTTTAAACGGCCTGACAAACGATCAGGTAAATGATCCGGACGGGGATGCTGCCGCAGGAGAGGCATCCGCACCCCTGCAGATCATCCTGCCGGAACTCAAGGTGGGGCTCACCCTGATGGATATCGCCGAGCTTCCGGAAGAAGACCGGGAGGAAAAGGTTGCCGGAATCGTCTCGGAAGAGAGTTTGACCCCCTTCGATCTGTCGGACGGCCCCCTCATCCGTGCGATGCTTGTCCGTATGGCTGACGAAGAACAGCTCCTGATGGTCACCTTGCATCACATTGTCTTCGACGGCTGGTCCGTCGGTGTCTTTTTCAAAGAATTTGCGGCGCTCTACGGGGCCTATGCCCTGAACAAGCCCTCGCCCCTCAGGTCACCGGACATCCAGTACGCGGATTTTGCCGCCTGGCAGCGGCGAACCCTGAACGGGGACGTGTTTGCCCGTCAACTGAAGTATTGGGAGAACCAGCTTGCCGGTATTCCCCTGTCAACAGAGCTGCCAACGGACCGTCCCCGCCCGCCGGTACAGACCTTTAACGGCGGGGTTGTGCCCTTTACCATTGGGCCTGAGTTGACCGGCCGCCTGAACACATTGAGCCGGAAATCCGGGGTCACCCTTTTCATGACCCTGTACGCAGCCTTTGCCACCCTGCTGTCCCGCTACAGCGGCAAGACGGATATTGTCATCGGCTCACCCGTGGCCGGCCGTACCCATGTGCAGACCGAGGAATTGATCGGATTCTTCGTCAACACCCTGGCCCTGCGGGCGGATCTGAGTGAAGATCCCAGATTCTCGGACTTTCTGGTTCGGGTGAAAGAGAATGTCCTTTCGGCCTACGAAAATCAGGATCTGCCCTTTGAACGGCTGATTCAGTCCGACGTACTGAATGTGGAGCGCAGCATGAGCCAGTCTCCGCTGTTCCAGGTGATGTTTGATCTCTACAATGTTTCCGACGGCACCGCCACGGCCTCCGGTGGCCGGTTCGACACCGGCGGGCTGCACTTTTCCCCCTATGACATTGATTATGAGGTGGCAAAGTTCGATCTGACACTGTCCATGATCGCGGAAACGGATAAGATCACGGCCCGGTTCCAGTACAACAGCGATTTATTCGACCGGACCACCATTGAAAGAAGTGTCGGGCACTTTTTGGAACTTCTGGCCGATATTGCCGACACACCGGACAAACCCCTGTCCAGACTATCCATCTTACCCCGGGAGGAAAAAGAGCAACTCTTAACTGAGTTTAATCACACCTCTGCGGATTTTCCGGATGATATCCTGATTTACGAACGGTTTGAGGCAAATGTCCTGAAGACACCCGATGCCCCGGCCGTTGTGTTTCAGGATGGTGTGCTGACCTACCGGGAATTAAATGAACGGGCCAACCGCACAGGCCATTATCTGCAGAAACTCGGTGTGGGACCCGATGTCCTGGTGGGCCTGTATATGGAACGTTCCTTTGAGATGATCACCGGGGTGCTGGGTATATTAAAGGCCGGCGGTGCGTATGTACCTCTGGATCCCTCCTATCCCGCGGACCGTATCGCCTATATCATGGAGGATACAAACGCCCCCATCATCCTGACCCAGGACCGGCTGCTGGCGTCCCTGCCGGATACCCAGGCCCGGCCCGTGTGCATGGACACCGACTGGGTGCACATTGACGCGGAAGATTCGAAAAATGTGGTAAATGACACCACGCCGGATCATATGTGCTATGTGATTTATACCTCCGGCACCACGGGCAGACCCAAAGGGGTGATGATCGAACACCGGTCCGTGTGTGCACGGCTTTCCTTCTGGCAGGGGATTTACGGGCTGAACACCGAAGATGTGGCCGTTCATTACCGGCCCTATAGTTTTGACGGTTCCACCGAGGAATATCTCCTGCCCCTGTGGGTGGGGGCGAAGTTTATCATGGCCCCCAGCAATATTGCGGTGACGGACAATATTGCGGACTATCTCATTACCACCATTGAGACTTACGGCATCACCAAAATCAACATGCCCCCCGTCCTGCTGGACGTATTTTTAACGGTGCTTAAGAAATCCGGCATCGAAAAGGTGAGAAGCCTGCATACCGTTGTCAGCGGCGGCGATAAACTCACTGCGGACATTGCCCGCAAGTTTGAGGCTCTATTTGATACGGCATATCTGTACAACACATACGGCCCCACTGAAAATTCAATCGATTC
This sequence comes from Desulfobacterales bacterium, assembly GCA_022361315.1. The sequence goes on along the minus strand of JAKSBB010000338.1, from coordinate 1,250 downwards.
CCTGAACTGGCGGTGCGATATGGCGGCAGGCAACGGGCGTGTGCTGCTGGGTAAATCCATTGCCAATACCAAATCCTATATCGTGGACGGAAACGGGGCCCTTGTTCCCTTAGGCGTTCCCGGGGAACTTACGGTGAGCGGTATCGGCCTTGCCCGGGGATACCTGAACCGCCCGAATCTCACAAAAGCGGTCTTTATTCCCAATCCCTTCAGTGAGAGGCCCGGCAGCCGCATCTATAAAACCGGCGATCTTTGCCGCTGTCTTCCCGACGGGAACATTGAGTTTCTAGGGCGCATTGACCATCAGGTGAAGATCCGGGGATTCCGCATTGAGCTGGGGGAAATCGAATCCGTTCTGAGCCGGCATGAACTGGTGAACGAAACCGTGGTCCTTGCCCGTGAAGACCAGCCGGGCAACAAACAGCTGGCCGCCTATGTGGTCCCCATCGATCCGGACCAGCGCCCGGAAGAAGCCGATGTCCGGGCCTTTTTGAGAACTATTCTGCCGGATTATATGATCCCGGCCTTTATTGTTTTCATGGATGAACTGCCCCTGACCCCGAACGGCAAGATCGACCGCAAAGCCCTGCCCGTGCCCGTATTGTCCCAGTCGGGAAATGCTTATACGGCGCCCGGAACCCGCAATGAAAAGATCCTGGCACAAATATGGGCGGAAACCCTCGGGGTGCCGCGTGTGGGGATCAATGACAACTTCTTTGCCCTGGGTGGGGATTCCATCATCAGTATCCGGGTGATATCCAGGGCATCGGACAAAGGACTTTCCTTTACCGTAAAGCAGATTTTTGAACACCAGACCCTTGGGGAACTCGCCAGGGCGGCCGGTGTCAGGAAACATTTGGCAGCGGAGCAGGGTATCATCACCGGAGCAGTACCGCTGACACCGATGATGGAACGCCTTTTCTCAGCCCCGTGTATCGATCCCCATCATTTTAATCAGTATCTGGTTGTCCGGATTTCCGATACCTGGGATGCCGGTATGCTGGGCTGGGTGTTTTCCGCCATGCTGACACAGCATGATGCCCTTAGGCTTCAGTTCGCCAGAGATGACGGGGCCTGGTCCGCCTCTATTGCGGATGCGACACCGGAAACCGGGGCCAGGGTGTTGACTGTTACGGACGTTTCCGGCCTGCCCCCGAAGGATCGCATGGCTGCCATGGAAGATAAGATCAAGCGCCATCAGGAAGGATTTGATTTAAGTGCCGGCTCTTTGTTGAAAGCCATACTGTTCC